>JBIKOZ010000017.1:0-11757 GCA_044357745.1 Limnohabitans sp.
CGCTGTCCAGCTACCTGAATACGCAAAATCCATGACCGAGATATTGGCATTCCTGCACGAAGTGGTGGTTTGATTTGGAGAAGGAGTCCGGCAACACCGCCCACTGCATGCCACCCTGGTCGGCTCAAGCGTTTGACTTCGATAGCAGAGAGTGCGTGAGCGATTTTGGGCATACCGAAAGACATACCATAAAAATTGAAATTTGATGATATGGCATGAAATGCCTTGGCACAAGGAGTTTTTGGTTTCTCCTGGTAAAAATTGAAAAAACGACCCTGTTTGACGCTACGTGAGGTAAACTAATAGCGGACGTCCACTCCGCCATTAAGCTTGTCAATATGCGCCTTTGGGCGCTTTTTTTTATTTGACGAATTCAAGTTTGAAGCCGCCTTTCTACCTACCAGCCTACCTTTAAACAATTATTGGTTGTTGTGATGCATCGGTTCTTCGATTTGGGGTATTCACTTGAAATGAGTCTCCGACGATTACCGAATGAGACATGATCTCTGCAAAAAATTTCCTAATTTAGATGCATTCAACGGGGAATCTATAATTAGGGAATCAATACTAAACACCAATTAAATTCTGGATTGCTATGAAAAAACACTTAGATTTGGGTTGTGGTTTAGCGCCTCGAAACCCCTATTTTGCGCAATTTACCTATGGGTGTGATATCCGCGAAATAAACGCAAGTGTTGAAGAGTTAGGGTTTGTTTACAAAAAAGTGAATTTGGTGATTGAACCTATTCCATATCCAGATAATTACTTTGATTCACTGTCTGCCTACGACTTCTTAGAGCACATACCACGCCAGATTATTTTGCCTAACGGAGAGGCTAGCAACCCTTTTATCAACCTAATGAGTGAAATACATCGGGTTCTTGTACCTGGAGGGCGCTTCTTGGCTTTCACGCCTGCTTTTCCCCATCCTTCGGCTTTTGCAGATCCGACGCACGTAAATTTCATTACTGAAGAGACCCATCAATACTTTATCGGCGAGCATCCATTTGGTGCCATGTATGGTTTTAAAGGTGGATTTGATGTTGTGCAGGCAAGACGAGAAGCCCCCAAGAATGCCTTCAGGCTCAATCAGCCTGATTGGCGAAAAGCGGTCAGACGAATTCAAAGAAAAATTTTCTCTGATGGACTTCCACACATGTTGTGGGAATTAACTGCAAGAAAATAATTCCCTAAAGGTACTCCGTGAATACGGCTTAGTGCCTGCAATAATCTTTATCAAGTAACCCCGCCCAAGGGTTGTCTATTTATTAGATTGATGCAAGAAACAAAACCAGGGTTGGAGTTCCAAAGAATTATGTAAATCTAGACATCCTAGAAAGTAACTTTCGAATTCCAAAAAACTTGAAAATTCTTTGGAATTTTTTTCTTGAAAAAATATATTTTTTAATACTTTCTCGACTTCTGTTTGCTAATTCATTAGATTCTGAAAAAAAATCTTTAGAGGATATTCGATAGAGTGACGTATAAGTGTAAGAGTCTAGCTCTTCTATTGGGAGCATATCTCGATTAACTTTAATAAAGATCAAATCATAAGGATTCAATGTTCTGCCCATAAAACCCTTTTTGAAAAGGACGTCCCCATTTACAGCGGAATCATTTTCAGTAAATTCCTTTTGGCGACGGTAATCTATGTCATCGTATAACGGTGCGATAGATGAAAAGTTCCAGCCATTTTTAATGATCTCTCTTGAAAGCCTCAATTCATAAAACGCGATAACTTCATCCTTGCTCATGACTCGATCACTATCATAGAAACCTAGTGAAATCAGATAATTTAGTGCCTCAGAAGTTAAGGCGTATGAGGTCGTCTGTATGTGCGTAAAAGGCGGAGGATAAGAAGAAATTTTCCCAAGTATTTTAGAATACTCACTGTGAAGAGGAAGTACATTTATTGTAGATCCTACAAGATGCGTATCTTTGGAAAGTTTTTTAACAAAAGGTACGGTCCAGTCTGATGGTGAGTAGTTAGGCAAAAAAGGTCCCCGTACAGATGAATTAACAAAAATAAAAAATTTGTAATCCTGTAATTTATGAGCAGCCGTTTTAATAAACTCTGAATACCCACCGTAGTCATTATTTTTATTGGTTGTTTTTATATAAAAAATATTTTCTTTTTGGGGAAGCTCTATAGTGCATCTACCTGCTATAACTATGTAATAGTCATGCTCATCAAGAATTCCAACGCTGAGGAAATAGATTAGATTGTCTCTGTACTTCGAATCTTTTTCGTAGTAGTGATACACAATAACTGTTGATTTATACATTCTTGTTCCTGAAGGATCTGTTTTTATAAAGCCAATTTCTTCTGAAAACTCTGTCGCCATAGATTAATTAATTTATCCACTTTTAAATGAACTCTTCAGGTAACTTATAAAATCTAGACTTCGCACAAGTTGCCTGCTGCACCTTGGGAATTCCAGTTTGATTCACCTTTGAGTGACGTGGTACCTTATAAATCCAACAACTCAGATCTTCGCAGCGCCCATATTTAGACATTTGAATGCTTCGAGCAAATTAACACGCATTTGGAACTCTGACCTTTCTGGCGTAGCTTGACGATGACCGCCTTCCTTCAGGCAATCGCGTATTACTTGGATCATGGCCTGTATGTCGCCGACTGGGGTGAATTTGACCATGTCCTCCCAGTCTTGGTGCTCCCCTTGATTGGATGACATCTCTGAAACCACGGTGGCGCCAAGCGACAGGCACTCACAAACTCTGGTGGACTCGAGTATGGCGTCTTCGTAATAATGAATGTTCACAACCACTATAGTTTGAGCGATTGCCTCGTGCAACGCAGCCCCAAATAAATTAGTTTCTACGCGAACATTAAAGTGCTTCTTCAACTCCTTTAGATAGCGTTGTCGTCTTTTGTTTTTTAAATCTCCGTAGAACAATACATCGCTGACTTTATGGGTTGGGTTCAGAAACTCACTTTCATTTTCCGTGTCATGTGATTTATTCAAGGGTGCCAGAGGCACGTAGAAGATTTGATCCGCAGGTATTTTTTTTGTGACCAAAAATTCTTTATTACATTTTGCATAGTCAAAAATAGCGAGGGAACTATAAAGAATATTGATGTACTCTCTTGTGAACCATCTGGGGCTAATGGATTGCTCCATTTGATAAACAATTCGCCTGTTCGGTGGCGGTAGTGCTTCAAATGCTTGCGGACAAATAACCAAATATAAATCGGAAAGAGTTTCGGTTGAATACTTTGAATCGATAGAAGTCAAAAAGCCAAAGCTGTTCAGATATCGCTTTAATAGCTCAGCCAAAAATAGAGTTTGCTGATTTGAAATAATTGATATGTTCTTGACCTTCTCTAGATCGCCACGATCGATAATTAGTCGACGCTCATCTGGCCATTTATTCTGAGCATGGATCGGTGGGTTTTGGGTTTCCATCATGACCCATTTTCTTAAAGGCGAACGAACTAAATTATCCGAGCCATACACTGCCCACTTAAAAAATGGCCTGCATTTTGAAAGTTCATCGAATAAAAAAAACTTGACCAGTGATCTAGGCGTCCCTTTTGAGTTCACTAACAATTTTTTTACAATTTTTTTCATATCGTAGTCATCTGACCTGCCACGGTTTCTTGGAAAAGTTAATCGCAATCTTCATGCGGGCAATTGTATGAAATCTCAAGCCATTCAATAATTTTTTTCGCTCCGTTTCTTTTAGTTCATTATTTCTAAGACAAACAAGAGTTTTCGTGCCCCAGTGCAATAAACTGATCAAATGATGCGATCTGAAAATGGAGTGTGAAGATGGTCAGTTTGGCTAAAGTGCTTGTCGCCCCAATGAATTCTCAGAAATTCTCATATCGTTATTGGATTGGGCTGTTAGGGCTGCTTCTCAGCTTTGCTGTCAACGCAGAGTCAGACCTCGCCAAGGTTTGGCTCAATGCTGGTTTTTACTCCGCTCATTTTGACACGAACAAAGGTTTGCGTAACGCAAACCCCGGTTTGGGAATTGAGTATTCGCTTGACGATACATGGCGTCTGACTGCTGGCCGGTTCATCAACAGTGACAACGCGAATTCAAATTATTTAGGTGCTTACTATCAGCCTTGGCACATAGGCGATATCAAGCTTGGGGTGGTGGGAGGTGCCTTCAATGGCTACCCCAAAGCATTCAATGGGGGATGGTTTCCAGCCTTGTTGCCGGTGGCTACTTGGGAGGGGCGTCAGCTTGGCCTGAACGTGACTTTCGTGCCGCCCATGAAGGACCGGCTTTATGGCGCAGTGAGTTTTCAGTTGAAGTATCGGTTCTCTCAGTAGGAACCTGCATCATTCTGCAGAGGGTCAGCTCTAGATCCAAGCTTGAGGTGCCATCAAACCCAGCAGATACCCCTTCAGCCATCCGACATCAACTGGCTTGGTCATAAATTGCGAGCCTTCGGGTGGCCCGCCTCGTTCTTGTAACGCCACCGTCGTCAGGGCCGATACCGTGATGACTTGCAGTTGGTTGAACCCTTCTTTTTGTTTCACCCGTTTGACAAACTCCCACCCATCAACTTCTGGCATCAGAAGGTCTAGGATGATGACTTGAGGTTGGAAGCTGGGCAATGTGAGCAGGGCCTCAATGCCCGAGGCCATCGCGCAGCACTCGATGTGATGGTGGGCAGAAAGGCAGGCATCTTGAAGCAGGTGCCTGGAGACTGCGTCATCGTCGATTACCATGACGCGCAGCCGGTCGTCCATGATGCGTGAGAGAGCCGGGAGTTTTTGTTGCTGGGCTTGGTACTGAAGAATGGACTCAAGGGAAATTCGGCGGTGGCCTCCTTGGGTGAACCAAGCTTCTAAAACTTGTTTGTCAACCAGGCTTTGAATGGTGCCCACAGAGAGTTGAAGCAATTGAGCTGCTTTGCTGGTGCCGCAGCAGGCAGGTGTAGGCAGTGGAGACATGAGTGCCCTGTGTTTGAAAACCTCAATTTACCCTTTATCAGTTGAAAAGAAGTTACAAATGCTTTCATTGAGGGTCTTCCACCTAGGGACTATCGGGATGTTCCGATAGCCCAGACCCGATTAGGATGGCGTATGAAAAAAGTTGCCGTCTAGAAGACCCACTTGCTAGATACATTATTCTTTAGATTGGAGACACTCTGAATGCCTGTTCATCACGCTGTTTGGCCCAAGAGACTACCCCACGCACTCTCCGCGCCAAGGACCTCTCTTTGGGCTAATTTACAAATCAGTGCGCTTCGCTATCCCGACAAACTGGCCTTGGTTTTCATGGGAAGAACTTGGACTTATGCGCAACTGCTCAAGGCGGCGGAGCACATTGCGGCAGCGCTCCTCAAGATGGGTGTCCAAAAAGGCGACAGGGTGGTGCTGAACATGCAAAACTGCCCTCAGTTGGTCATCACGCATTTTGCAATTTTGCGTTTGGATGCGGTTGTGGTGCCTGTTAACCCCATGAACCGCATGGAGGAGTTAAAGCATTACATCCTAGACCCTGATGCCAAGGTGGCGGTGACCACGGCAGATTTGGCGGAAGAGTTGGCCGCTGCCAGCAACACCCTGCCAGCCGATCAGCGCTTGAAACATTTGTTGGTCACGCAATTTGCCGATGTGTTCCATGCTGACACTGCGGGTCCTGATGAAATGCCAGACGCCTGGCGCAGTTGGATGTTGACCTCTCACAGTTTGCCCAAATTGGATGGCGGTCTTGTTCATGCTTGGGCTGAAGCCATTCAATCTCAAGGCAGCTTGCCCGATGTCACAGCAACACCCGAAGACCTGGCCGTATTGCCTTACACAAGTGGCACCACTGGCTTGCCAAAAGGTTGTATGCACACGCATGGCACGGTGATGCACAACGCCATTTCAAGCGGTCTTTGGTCCAACGGCACAGCAGAAAATAAATGCTTGGGTGTGGTGCCCATGTTTCACATCACGGGCATGGTGAGCGTGATGCATGCCACTTTGTTTTTAGGGGCTACTTTGGTGCTCATGCCGCGATGGGATCGTGATTTGGCCGGCCGCTTAATTTCAAAATGGAAGATCTCGCACTGGACCAACATCCCCACCATGGTGATCGATCTTTTGGGCAGTCCTAATTTGGCTCAATTTAATTTGAGCAGTTTGCAAAACATTGGTGGCGGTGGTGCCGCCATGCCAGAAGCGGTGGCGCAAAGACTGCTCGATCAATTTAATTTGAGGTACATCGAGGGGTATGGCCTGACTGAAACTGCGGCACCTTCCCACACCAACCCACCCGATGCACCCAAGAAACAATGCTTGGGCATTCCTTTCATGAGTGTCGATGCGCGGGTGGTCGATCCTGAAACTTTGCAAGAGCTGCCTCAAGGTGAGTCAGGTGAAATTGTGATTTGTGGCCCTCAGGTTTTCAAAGGTTATTGGAAGCGACCTGAGGCCACAGTCAGTGCGTTTTTTGAACGCGAAGGGAAGTCATTTTTCCGATCGGGTGACATGGGCCGAATTGATGAGGAGGGCTACTTCTTCATGACAGATCGCCTGAAACGAATGATCAATGCCAGTGGCTTCAAAGTTTGGCCTGCTGAGGTAGAGGCGCTGATGTTCAAGCATCCCGCCATTCAAGAAGCTTGTATTATTTCGACCAAAGATGCTTATCGGGGCGAATCCGTGAAGGCGGTGGTGGTGCTCCGATCCTCGCACAAAGGTCAGGTGAGTGAGCAAGACATCATTGACTGGTGTCGCGACACCATGGCCGTTTACAAGGTGCCACGTGTGGTTGATTTTATGGATGCCTTGCCCAAGAGCGGTAGTGGCAAGGTGATGTGGCGGGCTTTGCAAGAAGCTGAAATGGCCAAGTCCTAATTCGGGTCATTCATTTATAGGTAAGCTATCGTCCTATGCAACTACGTTTATCTGTTCTCGATCAATCGGTGGCCATGGCGGGGCGAGGCCAAGATGAGTCCATTTGCCAGACTTTGGCGCTGTCAAAATTGGCTGAGAGTTGGGGCTACTCAAGATTTTGGGTCAGCGAGCACCATGCGCATCCCAGCATTGTGGGCACAGCGCCTGAAATTTTGATGGCGGCCATTGCCACGCAAACTCACAAAATTAGAATTGGCAGCGCAGGTGTGATGCTGCCGCATTACTCAGCCTTGAAAGTGGCAGAGCAATTTAGAGTGCTCGATGCCTTGGCCCCTGGCCGCATCGATTTGGGCGTGGGTCGCGCCCCTGGCAGTGATGGCAAAACAGCTCAGTTGCTCAATTCTGATCGCTACGCAAGTGAAAATTTTCCGCAGCAAGTGATGGAACTGCAGGCTTGGGTCAAGGGCCATCCGCTGCCGGTCGGCCATCCAGGTCATGGCGTGTTCGCCTATCCGCAGTCTGAAACTTCGCCCGACCTTTGGATGCTTGGCAGTTCAGACTATGGCGCTCAATTGGCGGCGCACTTGGGGTTGCCTTACGCGTTTGCTTGGTTCATTACCGATGGACAAGGGGCTGATCAGGCCCTGCAGATTTACCGTGACACCTTCAAGCCCAGTGCCAGTTTAGACAAGCCGCATGCGACCGTATGTGTGTGGGCCTTGGCAGCTGACTCCGATGAACAGGCTTGGCATTTGTTCAAAAGCCGTGCACGTTGGCGCATGGACCGCAATTTGGGCCGCATTGGTCCCATGCTGCCACCCGAGCAAGCAGAGCGGTCATATGCACCAGCCGAGCAAATGGCCCTTGAAGCCATGAAGGCCAATGCGTTTGTGGGCAGCGCTCAGACAGTCGCCGCCAAGTTGCGCGCCATGGCAGAAAAACTTGAATTGGACGAATTGGCCATCATCACGTGGACCTATGATCCCAAAGCGCAAGCACGCTCGTATGAGTTGCTGGCCCAAGAATTCAATTTAACCGCTTAATCATTTTCAGGAGCAACGAAATGTTTGAAACCGCAATTGCAGGCAGCCTGCCTAAGCCGGAATGGCTGGCCGAAACCAACAAGCTTTGGCCCAAATGGATGGCCGAAGGCGATAGTCTGAAGCAAGCCAAAGCCGATGCCACACTGCTGTGGATCAAAGCGCAAGAAGATGCTGGCCTCGATGTGATAGGCGACGGCGAACAATCACGTCAACACTTTGTGCATGGTTTTCTAGAGCAAGTCGAAGGCATCGACTTTGAAAACAAAGTGACCATGGGCATTCGCAACAACCGCTACGACGCGCAAGTGCCGCAAGTGATCGCGCCCCTTCGATTGAAAGGCCGTGTGCACGCATTTGAAGCCCAATTGGCACGCGCGCACACCAAGAAGAAATTAAAGTTCACATTGCCTGGCCCCATGACCATTGTCGACACGGTGGCCGACCGCTTTTATGGCGACAAAGTCAAGATGGCCATGGCCTTTGCAGAGCTGTTGAACCAAGAAGCCTTGGCCCTGCAAGCTGATGGTGTCGACATTGTTCAATTTGATGAGCCCGCTTTCAATGTTTACATGGACGAGGCTGCTGATTGGGGCGTCAAAGCCTTAGAGCGCGCGGCGCAAGGACTCACTTGCACCACGGCCGTTCACATTTGTTACGGCTATGGCATCCAAGCCAATATCGATTGGAAAAATTCCTTGGGCCATGAGTGGCGCCAGTATGAAAAGGTTTTTCCAGCCCTTGCCAAAAGCAGCATCCAACAAGTGAGTTTGGAATGCTTCCACTCACATGTACCGATGGACCTCATGGCTTTGCTGGAAGGCAAAGACGTCATGGTGGGTGTGATTGATGTGGCCAGCGAGGTCATTGAAACGCCGGAAGAGGTGGCCGACACCATTGGCCGTGCGCTTCAGTTTGTGCCCAAGGCGCGCATCATTGCGTGTACCAACTGCGGCTTGGCACCCATGAGCCGGGAAGTGGCAGAAAAGAAGCTGCAAGCTTTGGCAGAAGGCGCACGCATTGCGCGTGAGCGTTATCGCTGAAACGATTTCAATTCGTTCATGAAAAAGGCCACCTTGCGGTGGCCTTTTTTGTGACTGCAAAAAATACGATTACAGGCGCTCAAAAATAGCCGCAATACCTTGGCCGCCGCCAATGCACATTGTGACCAATGCATAACGACCGTTGATGCGATGGAGTTCGTGCAAAGCTTTGACAGTGATCAAAGTACCTGTGGCGCCGATGGGGTGACCCAATGAAATGCCAGAACCATTGGGGTTGACCTTGGCGGGGTCCAATCCTAAGTCGCGAGTAACAGCGCAAGCTTGTGCGGCAAACGCTTCGTTGGCTTCGATCACATCCAAATCGTTGACGGTGAGGCCCGCTTTTTTCAGGGCCAACTGCGATGCGGGCACAGGGCCAATGCCCATGTACTTGGGGTCGACACCCGCGTGGGCATAGGCCACTAAACGAGCCAAGGGCTTGACCCCCCTGGCTTTCGCGGTACCTGCTTCCATGAGTACAACAGCTGCCGCCGCATCATTGATGCCTGAGGCATTGCCCGCTGTGACCGTGCCATTTTCTTTCAAGAAGACGGGCTTGAGTTTGGTCAGTTCGTCCATGGTGCAGCCGGGACGGAAGTGCTCGTCGGTGGCATAAGCAACCTCGCCTTTGCGTGTTTTGAGCATGACCGGCACGATCTGATCTTTGAAGTAACCAGCCTGCGTGGCGCGCTCTGCGCGGTTGTGACTTTCAACGGCCAGTTTGTCTTGGTCTTCGCGTGTAATGCCCCACTTCGCGGCAATGTTTTCTGCCGTGATGCCCATGTGAATAGCGTGGAAGGGGTCGTGCAATGCACCGACCATCATGTCGATCATTTTGGTGTCACCCATGCGGGCGCCAAAACGATTGGTGTTGATTGCATAGGGCGCACGGCTCATGTTTTCAGCGCCACCACCCATGGCGATGTCGGTATCGCCTAACAAAATGGACTGGCTGGCAGACAAGATGGCTTGCAAGCCAGAACCGCACAGGCGGTTCACATTGAAAGCAGGTGTGCCTTCAGCGCAACCACCGTTGATAGCGGCAACACGGGACAAATACATGTCTTTAGGCTCAGTGTTGACCACATGTCCAAACACCACATGGCCGACGTCTTTGCCGTCGGTGTTGGCACGCTTCAGGGCCTCGCGAACCACTTGGGCGGCCAAATCGGTGGGGGCAATGTCCTTTAGGCTGCCACCAAAAGTTCCAATGGCGGTGCGCACACCGCTGACAACAACAACTTCACGGCTCATTTCAGTTTCCTTCAATTTAAATCGTTTTAGGCATTAAGTTTGATCATAAATGACTACAGGGGGCTGACAAATGTGAGTCAGGCGTCGCGCACATCACTCACAGGGTTACTGCCAAAGTCGGGACGGGTCAAATAATTGAGTATTCGTGTGGCCGCATCGGCTGGGGAGGTCAGCATGCCTGTTGCCTTTAATTGTTGAAACCCGGCCTGATCAGGAAACTTTTCTGCAGACGCACCCCTGAGTTGAACTTGCATGTCGGTATCAATCACGCCGGGCGCCAGGGAGCTGACCTTGGCGCCGTTGGGTTTGAGCGCTTCTTCCAGTGCCAAGCAGCGCGTGAAATGGTCCAATCCCGCTTTGGCGGCGCAATAACCTGCTTGCGAGGCCATGGCGCGGCGACCCAGGCCGGAAGAGATGTTGACCACTTTGCGAGGGATATGCCAGTTTTCAGTGGCGCTTAAGAACGCCGCACACAGTTGCATGGGCGCTTCCAATCCAACGCGCAAAGCCATGGCCAAATTGTGGGGGTCGGCTTGGCTCAAAGGGACAATGTTGGGAATCACGCCTGCATTATTGATGAGTGTTGCACTTTGAAATTCACCCGGCGCTTGCGTGTCTAGCCACTGCTTGAGTGCCGCACTGGCGCTTGCACCCTCCGCCAAATCGTGCGACCACTGCTGAAGTTGCGCGCCCATTTTTTGAGCGTGAACGGTTAAGCTTGCTTGGGTGTTGCGTGAAATACAAATGAGAAAATTGTCCTTTTGCAAGAGTTGTTCTGCGATGGCCAAGCCCATGCCGCGCGAACCGCCCGTCAATAGGTAGAGATGCTGTGTCATGTACAAATTCCTTCCAATTAAAACGGGACTGTGCTTTCAAACGACAGCCATTCTGCCTTGATGGGATGCTTGAATTGCAATTGCCGTGCGTGCAATAAAAGCCGAGGTGCTTTGGACAGGGCTTCGTTGGGTGCATACAAATTATCGCCCAAAATAGGGTGGCCAATGGCCAGCATGTGAAGGCGGAGTTGGTGGGTTCGACCCGTCAAGGCTTTAAGTTCGACACGCGTTGAAGGGTGTGTCTTGTTGTCGTTGGGTATAGATTTTTTCAAGCGCCATTGGGTGTGACTGGCTTTACCGTGTTCCCAATCTATTTTGCTTTTAGGCCGATTGGGCCAATCAATCAGCAATGGTATTTGAATGTCATGCCACGCATCGGCGCCGCTTGAGTGTGTGTTTTGCAAAATACCATCCACCACAGCTTCGTATGTTTTGTGAACTTCTCTCAGCGCAAAGGCTTGGCTCAAACTGCGTTGCACTTCGGGGCCTCTGGCAATGACCACCAAGCCAGAAGTGGCCATGTCCAAGCGGTGCACCGTCAACGCATCGGGCCATTCAATTTGGGCTCTGGCAATGAGGCAGTCTTGTTTGTCTTCGCCGCGGCCTGGCACACTTAACAAGCCAGAGGGTTTGTTCAGAACCAACAGATGATCGTCGAAGTAAACCAAATCCGTGGTGGACATTGTCAGCGGCCCTGCAAAGCCCGAATGCGATTGACTTGAAGGGGGTGACCTACGAAGCCGGTGGTGAGCGT
>JBIKOZ010000255.1:0-3352 GCA_044357745.1 Limnohabitans sp.
CAGTAACCGCTGAAGCGCAAAGCACGGCCAAGGACATCAAACCAACTTGTGAGAAATGACAAAGTTTTTTCATTAGAAAGACGTTCCAATTTGGAATTGCAGTTTTTGAATTTTATCCTTAACCTCGCGCTTCATCGGAAATGCGTAAGAAAAACGCAAAGGCCCCATCGGCGAAAGCCAGCTCAAGCCAACACCGGCAGAGGCGCGGAGCTCCTCCAAACTGACTTTTTCGTTCTCTCCAAAGGCTTTGCCCACGTCTGTGAAGCCAAAAAGTCGCAATGTACGGTCGTTGCCAGCACCCGGGAACGGCGCCAGAACCTCGGCGTTCATGACAATCTTCTTTGTACCACCCAAAAATAGGGTGTTGGTTATGTCGGAAGGGCCCAAAGAAGATTGCTGAAAACCGCGCACGCTGCCCAAACCGCCCACAAAGAAGTTCTTAAACAGCGGGTACGGGCGACCACTTAGACCTTGCCCCCAGCCCAAATCGGCATTGAGCGCTAAAGTAAACTTTCTGGAAAGCGGAATGTATTGCTGAATCTGGTAATTGGCTCGGAAATACCTTGCATCACCCGTTGCACTCACATCGGAATTGAAGCGCTGTAAAATGCCGCGGTTAGGCACCAAGGCACTGTCTCGGCCATCTCGCGCCCAGCCCACAGTCAAAGGCAAGGCTGAGCTGGTGGCGCCAAACTGATTCACATACGTTAAGTAGGCATCGGGCAGATAGGAGCCGGCGTTTATCGTCGTTAGTTCGTAGTTCAAGCCGAAAAAGACAGTGTCAATTTCGGAAAAAGGAACGCCGAAACGTATGCCAGCGCCAGAGTTCACCAAGCTGTAAGAGTTCAAGTCGCCCGTATAGGGACGGGTGGTCCTTTGGAACACATCAAACGTTCTAGAAATCCCGTCAGGAGTGAAATAAGGATCAGTGGTGCTCACCACAATGGTGCGGTTATATTTGCTGGTGTTAATTTCAGTGGCCAAATATTTGCCTGTGCCAAAGGCATTTTCTTGGCGGATACCGAAAGAAAAGGTCACTTTTTCAGCGGATGAAAATCCGGCACCCAGTGAGATATTTCCCGTAGGCTTCTCAATCACAGTGATGGTGAGATCGACCTGATCGGTGGTGGCTGGAACCTCTTGGGTTTCGATGTTCACCTCGGTAAAGAAGCCTAATCGATCAACGCGGTCGCGAGACAATTTAATTTTGTCGCCGTCGTACCAAGCAGATTCAAATTGACGGAATTCGCGGCGAATCACCTCGTCTCGGGTACGGTTGTTGCCCGCCACATTGATGCGCCGCACATAAGCACGGCGGGCCGGCTCTGCTTGGAAAATAAAATTAACGCGATTGTTAATACGGTCTATTTCTGGACTAGCATCAATTCGGGCAAAAGCAAATCCAAATTTACCAAAGTAATCTGTAAAAGCCTTGGTGGTTTCTGCGACTGTCTCTGCGTTGTAGGGCTGACCCAAACCAATTTTGACCAAGGCCTTGAATTCATCGTCTTTGCCTAAGTAGTTGCCTTCTAGCTTCACGCCTGACACCACAAAGCGTTCGCCTTCGGTCACATTGATGGCAATGGAGATTTCTTGCTTGTCTGCAGAGATGGCCACTTGGGTAGAGTCAACTCGGAACTCCAAGAAACCCCGCGCAAGGTAGTAGGACCTGAGAGACTCAAGGTCAGCGTTGAGCTTGGCACGAGAGTATCGATCGGATTTGGTGTACCAGCTCAACCATCCGCCGACATCCAGATTGAATTGATCTTTGAGGGTGCCTTCAGAAAAAGCTTGATTCCCAGTGATTCGAATTTCTTTGATTTTTGAAGGGCCGCCCTCAGTCACGGTGAATGTGAGCTTCACGCGATTGCGATCAACAGGGGTGACGGTTGTCAAAAGCTCAGCGCCGAACAAGCTGCGGGTGATGTATTGGCGCTTTAACTCTTGCTCGGCTTTGTCTGCCAGCGCTTTATCGAAGGGACGACCCTCTGCAATACCGATTTCCTTTAACTCTTTGACCAGGATGTCTTTGTCAAACTCCTTCAGGCCCACCCATTCCACTTCAGAGATGGAAGGGCGCTCTTCAACAATCACCACCAAAACGTCGCCTTGCGCATCCAGTCGAACGTCTTTGAACAAACCCAGTGCAAACAAGGCCCGAATGGCAGTGGCACCTGAATCGTCGTTGTAAAGGTCGCCAATGCGAAATGGCAAAGAAGCAAACACGGTGCCGGACTCCACCCGTTGCAGACCTTCAATGCGAATGTCTTTCAACTTAAACGGCTCGAGCGCCAAGGCCGTCATGCTGGCCAGGGCCGCCACCGCCATGACACACACTTGATGCAAGCGAAATCGATTGGAGAGAAAGTTCATGCGTTTGAATTAATTAAAGAGTCGGCTCAGATCATTGAAAAACGCCAAGGACATGATGAAAATCAACAAAGCCAGACCGACTTTTTGCAAACCCCGCTGCCAAGCAACGGAAACCGGTTTGCCGGTCAAAGACTCCCAAAGATAATACATCAGGTGACCCCCATCTAACATGGGCAGGGGTAGGAGATTTAAAAGGCCCAAGCTGACGCTGATCAAGGCCAAAAAAGACAGGTAAGCCGACAAACCCATATGCGCCGACTGCCCCGCCTGCTCGGCAATGGTCAGTGGCCCACTCAGATGCTTTGAGGAGGCGCTTCCGGTGATCATTTTGCCAATGAGGTTGACGGTCATTTGACCGATTTGAAGAACTCGTCCAAAGCCTTGTGTGATGCCTTCCAAAAAGCCTAGCTTGATCCATTGCGTCTCTGGCGGGGCCCCAACCACAGCCCCAATTCGCCTGACAGGTAAGCCCGTGGGCTGACCTGTGGCCGCTGACACTTTGGGCTGAACGGTCAAGGTCAGAACCCGCCCTTCTCTTTCGATTTCCCAAATCTGAGGCGTTTCAGGGTTGGCAGATTCAGCTCGGATCCAGTCCCTGAGTTGCTGCGAATCGGCCACCATCCGGCCATCGACCTTGAGAACGCGATCTCCCGGCATCAAACCAGCCTGAAGCGCTGCGCCGCCTTCTTCCATTCGACCGATGACAGCCGGCGATGAGGGGCCACGCAAACCCAAGGCCGACCAGCGGCCGAGCTCGGTTGGGCCGTCCTGGATCATCTCCAACTTCAATTGTTGGGGTGCTGGAATGACCAAATCAAAGGTTTTGAGGCCCTCAGAACGCTGAAGCGTCCAGACCATGGCAGCATCGGCCATCTCAGCTTCAGTTGTGACCAGCAGCAACGTCTGAAAGCGCTGAACATCCTGTGCGGGCTCATTTTCAATTTGAACAGCGATGACACGTTCGCCACCCTGAAGGCCG
>JBIKOZ010000257.1:0-3337 GCA_044357745.1 Limnohabitans sp.
GCACCCAACCAGACCAGTGATCATCAGGCGTCCGCGGGGGCATCTGTGCAGTCTTCCGTTCAAAGCGTTGCGGCAAATTGGGAACGACAAATCTTGTCAGATTTGGTTCAGTCCAATTTGAAAGAGCAGAAGACAGCGCGTCGATGGAAAGTGGGTCTCAGACTGGGATGGTTGTTGTTTTGGTTGCTGGTGCTGTGGCAAGTGTTTTCACACAACCAACCCTCGACCCACATCACCAAGCCGCATACCGCTTTGGTCAATATCAAAGGTGAAATTGCCGATGGTGGAGATGCCAGTGCGGAAAATGTGGTGGCTTCAATGCGCGCCGCTTTGGAAGACTCTGGCTCGCAAGCCTTGATCTTGCTCATCAATTCGCCCGGTGGCAGTCCCGTTCAGGCGGGCATCATCAACGATGAAATCGTGCGCCTGCGAGAGCTGCATCGCAAGCCTATTTACGCTGTGGTTGAAGAGTCATGTGCATCGGCTGCCTATTACATCGCTGCTGCTGCAGACAAAATTTATGTCAACAAAGCCAGTATCGTGGGCAGCATCGGTGTACTCATGGATGGCTTTGGGTTTACCGGCTTGATGGACAAACTCGGCGTCGAAAGACGGCTCATGACGGCGGGTGAAAACAAGGGATTCTTAGACCCCTTTAGCCCTCAGACCGAGGCGCAGCGAAAACATGCGCAGTTCATGCTGAATGACATTCATTCGCAGTTCATTGCAGTGGTTAAAAAAGGCCGTGGCGATCGTTTGAAAGAAACACCAGGCATGTTCAGTGGTTTATTTTGGACGGGTCAGCAAGCGGTTGAGTTGGGTTTGGCCGATGAACTGGCCAGCCTTGACCAAGTAGCCCGTGATGTGGTGAAAGCTGAAGAGTTAGTTGACTATTCACGCCAAGACAATGTGGCTGAGCGTTTAGTGAAGCGCTTTGGTGCAGCCATGGGAGAGGGTACCTGGAAAGCCATTCGCTCAAGTTCGGTCATACGTTGATTGGCATAGGACTGCGTCAGACATTTGATGGACCCCGCGCGCGTTCAATTCAAGTGCCAATTGCAAATACGGCAGGCGTCTGATTGTTCAGACCCTCAGGCATTTTACCAGAAGGCGAATCTCGCCATTGTTGCGCCGTACAACTTTGATTCACTGCGCTTGTTAATGTGAGACCGCTGCTGAAGGCCAGTCGACTACCCGGCTGCAAGGTTTGAACCAGGGACGACCAAAGTGCTGCGTTGCGATAAGGGGTTTCAATGAAGAGTTGTGTTTGACCTGACTTCAAAGCGTGTTGTTCTAACTCTTTGATTCTTCGTACGCGATCTTGGGGCTCTTGTGGCAAGTAGCCCACAAACGCAAAATTTTGTCCGTTCAAGCCGCTGCTGGCCAATGCCAATAACAGAGAAACAGGACCGACCAGCGGAACCACTTGAATGCCAAGTTCGTGCGCTGCGCGAACCACAGAACTGCCAGGATCAGCGACTGCCGGCATGCCAGCTTCGCTCACCAAGCCGATGTCTTCGCCTTCCAGGGCAGATGTCAACATGGGCTTGGCGTCAAAGCCGCCCAGGTGGTCGCCTTTTTTATGCACTTGTCTGGGCAACTCGGTGATGGTTTGGGTTTGGACGCTGGCTTTCAAAGGTGTGCATGCATCAATTCGCTTGAGATAGGCGCGGGTGGTTTTTGCGTTCTCGCAAATCCAGTGTGTGATGCTGGCGGCTGCCGAGATGGTTCCCATTGGCATCACTTGTTGCAGATCAATGTCTTCGTCGCAACCAAAGTCAAGCGGGGCGGGCACTAAAAAAAGTTTGCCCAATTGGCGTTTTGCTTTTGTCATAACAATTTCACACCTGCCTCTCGAAGCATTTGACAAGTTCTGATCAATGGCAGACCGATCAGGGCAGTGGGATCGTCGTTGTCAATCGCATCCAAGAGCGCAATGCCGAGGCCTTCGCTTTTGGCGCTGCCAGCGCAGTCGTAAGGTTCTTCGGCCCTTAAGTAAGACTCAATTTCAGCGTCGCTTAAGTCGCGAAATTTAACTTTCACCGAAGCCAGCGCCGTGCGCTCATAACCAGAGGCCACACATACAACGGAGAGCGCCGTTTGAAAAATGACCGTTTTGCCGCGCATGCGTTGCAGTTGCAAGGTGGCATTGGCGTGATTGCCGGGTTTTCCCAGCGGTGTCCCTTCAAGGTCGGCCACTTGGTCAGAGCCGATCACGACGGCCTCTGGATTTTTGAGGGCAACGGCCCTCGCCTTGGCAAGCGCCAGTCTGAGTGCCAGGTCTTTGGGCGACTCATGGTTGTGTGGGGTCTCGTCCACATTGGGTGCCGCAGTTTCAAATGGAATTTGCAGCCGAGACAGCAATTCCTTGCGGTACCGAGAGGTCGAGCCCAAGATCAGAAGGCGGGAGGAGGGGGGCGAAGTGGGTGGTTGATTGTCTTTGGACATCCCTCAATTCTCTTACACTGAAGGCATGGATAAAAAATTTGATTTGAATCGCCTCAATGTCAAGGCTTTTGCAAGAGACGGACTCAGTTTGCAAGGGCAACTGAGCCTGACTCAGTTGGCCAGATTGGCAGAATTGGCGTTAAGCCCTGACGAGTCCACTTTGAAAGATTCAGGACAACTGGCCCAGGTTTCATGGGCAATACAAGCTAAGTTAGTACCTGTTTCAAGCGGTGATTCTCAAATTTGGATGCACCTAAAGGCGGATGTCGATCTACCCATGCAGTGCCAAAGGTGTATGGGCGAGGTCAAATTGACGCTGCAAGCCAACGCGGCCTTTCGATTTGTTGCAGATGAAGCAACGGCAGAAGCGGAGGACGATGAATCCGAGGAGGATTTGTTGGTTTTGACGCCTGAATTGAATATTTTGGAACTCATTGAAGACGAACTCATCATGTCTGCTCCAATTGTGCCTAAGCATGAAATATGCCCCACTTTGGTGCCAATGATGGCTGTTGATGATGCCTTTGAGGCGGCTTTGGAGGCTCGCCCTAACCCGTTTGCGGCATTGGCACCCTTGAAGAAAAAACCAAATTAAAGCACTGGATCGAGCGAAAAGTATGGGCTATAATCAGCGGCTTCGTGCCTGTGAGGGCGCGTTAATTCATTCACTGTTTAACCCAAAGCTGCGTTGCGCTTTTTGCGCCTGGGATGAAAAGGGCACCCGCCCTGATCTTCAATAACGCTGCTTTCAACGCATCCAAGGAGCCATCATGGCTGTTCAACAAAATAAAAAGTCACCTTCTAAGCGTGGCATGCATCGTTCGCACAACGCGCTGAACGTGCCGGGCATCGCTGTCGAGCCAACCACTGGCGAAACTCATTTGCGTCA
>JBIKOZ010000258.1:0-3331 GCA_044357745.1 Limnohabitans sp.
ACATTTTTTTGAATGAGAAAACCAAGCTGCCGCCAATGGCCATGCTTGAGAAAAGATTTCCAGCGGGCGCTGACATTTATGTTCGCGGGGTCAGCAAAGCATCCAAAGTCTTAGATGACCGAATTGCTTTGCTTGAAGAGCTGCATCGGTACGCGATGAAGAAAAGCGATTACCAGATGCAGAGCGTCGTCTTTTGCGGCACTGCAGTAAGCGATTTCTTTTTGATGTCTAGTCAAGGCAACATACTGAAAGTTTATTGGATTGACTCATCTGAGCAGGCACAAAAGCTCAAAGAACTTTCAAAATACATCCGCTGCGCTTTGCAGGTCAGCCATCACATTTACAAATTACAAGACGAATACGCGTCACTGGCCAAATACATTCACAGAAAAACTGGGCAGTCACTCGTAGGCGATACAGAGATTGAACGATTCTTTATTGGCAGAAATTGGGGGACAACGTCTGAAGCTGAAATCCACATCCGCCAAATTGCCAAGAATGAAACGCGTGCGGGTGTGCTTCGACGCATTGACCTAGAAAACGAGACGGAAACATTGCCCTAAGTTTTATGTTGTCAACCTCTTTTGGCGATCTTGTTGCACTTTGGTGGGTGGTTGTAAATCCACCAGGGGCCAAGATCTCCAGACCGCTTGAAAACTGCAGCCCAATTTTTTACCCACGTAAATAGCCGGTTCAAGCAAGCCCTACAGCCGTAGGAATCTGACCTCCCAAGGCGTCTCGCTAGCGGCCCAGAAATTGACTGCGTATAGAGCTGATTTGACACGCTGCAGACTACCTGCTGCACACAACTTAGTCGTAATCATGTTCGCTTGCCCTGCAGCAAGTCAATGTTCATCTCTGCGTTCAAGTTGCTTGCATAGAACCGCTCAATCATTTGCACACTAGTGCCGGCATTGCGCGCCTATTTGATTAGATCAATTTTCTTTCTTCGCAAAGGCCAAGGGGAATCTGCAGAATTTCTCGACCATCCATGCCTTTGTAAATTAGCAAGGAAATTAACGATAGATCTCTCGCCTGTTCCCGACTCGCAAAATCAAGATGATCATTTTTTGGTCTTGAATACAGGGGACAAAATGGGCTACATCCTTCTAGACCCCAAACTTTATTCGAAAGTTTTGAATATCTGCGGTAGTGAGATTTCTAATTGATAAGCCCAAAATACGACCAAACAATGCCACCTAAATAGCGGCTTGGTAGCAATGTAAAGGCACCAGCTCCGATACAAGCACCCAAATACAAACCAATCATTGCTTTGCGGTGCTTTTCAATCTCTTTCAATGCCAAGGCTCTAAACGCATACACAAGCCAAAAGGCGGTAAATGGTATCAATAAGTGAATTGGCGTGTAGCCCCATATATTGGGTAGTCCATAGTCTCTGATGAATATGGCAGAGACAGCAGATACGATCATCATAGAGACCCAGCCATAGCCAATCGCTCTGTGAATCCAAGGTCTTTTTGTTTGACCCAAACGAGCCCACATCGCAACAGGACCAATGACCAAAGCAATCAATGATGCGGTCATATGAATGGCAATGGTTGGTGTAAGTTGCATCGTGCTTCAACTGCTTAAGAAGTTTTCTGCGTTCGGCTGGGGCTTTTGAGGGACCTTGGCTTGCGTGCACCACCGGGCTGCTTTATTTTGGCAACAGTCGACGCACGAGTCCTAGCCAGGGAACTAAACATTTGGCTCGTCAGGCTCGTAATCATGGGCGCCAACTGTTCGGGTGCGATACCTATTTTCGAGAGGCTGGAGTCAACACACAACGTAGCCAGCCCGTGCACCGTGGCCCAAGCATGCAGCACCAAAGGCTGTGGGTCCCCAAGTGGCGCAGTGCCAGCCTTCTGACAGGCTTCGATGGCTTCACATAACAATTGAAACGCCCTGTCACCCGAATTCTTCAACGCCTCATCCGCACCGTCATGTGTGTCGCCGCGGAACATTACGCGGAAATGCCCTCTGTGCGAAGTCGCAAACAGCACGTAGGCGCGACCAAGCGCTTCCAATCGCTCACTCGTGCCGCCTACAGCTGCGGCTCCCTCGCAGACCATTGCGGTTTCGAGTGCCTCGAAGCCTTCTTGAGCGATGGCTGCAAGTAGCTCACAACGGTCGGCAAAGTGATGGTAAGGCGCACCCGAGGAAACACCCGCCAGTAATGCCAAGCCACGCAAATTGAGAGCGTCTATCCCTTGTTTGTCGATGACATCCACACTGACGTCAATCAGTGTCTTTCGAAGGTCACCGTGGTGATACTTGCTTCTCTTAACAGTTGGCATGATTTTCTTGTTGGGCTAATGCGAAGTTGCCCCATTTTGTACCGGGGGGCGCATCATGTCGGCACTGCTGCGGGCCACCAGGCTTCTTGGTGCGAAACGAGCAGATTGGGCCATCAGCCAATTCTTGAAACCCGTGATGTGCGTAGGACCTTTGCCATAAATAGCCTTCATCGCATGGGCGGCGACTTGCTCGGGCTGCAAAGTGGTTGAGAAGGCGGCCGTTTTACGAACGGATTCATTCCCAAGATGGTTAATGAAACCTGTGTCGACAGCACTTGGACACAGGGCAACGACGTGGATACCCTGTTGTCGGTACTCGGCCCAAAGGGCTTCACTAAAGCTCAGTACAAATGCTTTACTGGCGGCATAAACGGCCATGTATGGTACTGGCTGGAATGCAGCGGTGGACGCTACATTAAGAATGATGCCTTCACCGCGCTTGAGCATTTCTGGCAAAAAGGCATGGGCGAAGTCGACAACCGCTGCGATGTTGACGGCTATCTCAGCTTGCTCATTTTCCGGAGCAATGGAGTCAAACGGTCCATAGGTCCCGTAGCCCGCATTGTTCACAAGGATGTCCACAGTCAAACCCATAGCCTTTACTTGCCCATGCACAGTTGCACCACAATTCTGCGTACTCAAATCTGCCAGCAAGACCGTGCATTGCACTGCGTAGCTCTGAGTGAGTGCATCAGCAAGCTGCTTTAACTTGTCCTGCGAACGGGCGACTAAAACGAGGTTCACACCTTCAGCAGCAAGCTTTCGAGCAATGGCCTCGCCAATTCCAGAGGAAGCGCCGGTGACCAGCGCTGTTTTTCCAGTTAACGCACGCATCGCTCAATACCTTATTTGAAGCTTAATGGCAGTGACGCTGGCCGCCGGAACGACGAACGACGCTTCCTTGAACTTTGGTGCTGACATCAGGGGGCGCACGTTGTTAGACGCTACATAACCCTCTTGTGGAACGCCCAAGAAGTTTTTGTCCATCTTGCCATTTTTGTTCTCGTCATGGAAGACGATGACTGCATAGGTGC
>JBIKOZ010000260.1:0-3328 GCA_044357745.1 Limnohabitans sp.
GGCTGCATACCAAGCCCATCCCGTGCTTTGCGATGCCACACCAAACATCACAATTTGCAAACTAAGGATGACAAAAAACAGGGGCTTCACAGGAAAAACATCGAGCAAGCGACCTACAACCAGTTGCGCCAAAGATGCGACCGCATAAACACCCGCCAGCAACATTCCCAAGCTTGAAGGGTCATTCACAAGGCCTGATAAGCGTTCAGTCAACAATTGAGCGTTGCCATTGGTTGTGATGTTGAACAACAAACTGGTGGTTGTAGACGTCGCAACCATTACCCAAAATGTTCGCAGTGCCAAATTAGGGGGGAGCTGTATTGACGCAAGTTTCTTTTTAGCGGGGGCCCCAGACTCAGGGGGAGCCGTCATTGCAAAGACCACCCCGCAAAGAATCGACACGACACCTGGCACGATGAAAGCGACTCGCCAGCCTTGCCAAGCCACCAAAAAACCAGTTGAAAGTGCGGCAACAGCAATGCCCAAATTACCAGCCAAACCATTGATACCGATGGTCAACCCAGGCCGTGTCGCTTTTTGAACCAGCATGGGGATACCGACAGGGTGATAGATGGCTGAAAAAATACCCAAAACTGTGAGGGCAGCCGCCATTTGCATGGGATTTTGTGTGAAAGACACCCCAATCGCAGAAGCGCCCATCCCAAAGAAGAAGATCACCATCATTCGACGTCTTCCCCACAAATCACCCAGCCTGCCTGCAGGAATGGCCCCCAAACCAAACATTAAAAATGCCCCTACAGTGAAAGGCATCATGTCCTCCCACCGGCCCACCCCAAAATCTTGAGCGATTGAACTGACAGCCGTTGCGAAGATCAGCAAAAACAAATGATCTAGCGCGTGACCCACATTGAGCAACAGGGATGGAATAAAGGGCATGGGATAAAAAGTTTTAATTCAGCCTGAATTAAACCTCGAAATGACAAACTGCGCTTAGATTGATGAACTCACAATCAAGGGAATATCCTGTGCTCAAAAGTTCAAAATTCGCCTAGGCTACGGGTTTGTTTTTGACAAAGAGGAACTCACCATGGCATCGACACATATTCGCCCTCCATTTACAGTGTTTTCCGCACTGGCAATCGCACTGGGGCTGGCAAGCAGCCTTTTAACGGCGCCAGCCGCAATGGCACAAGCCTATCCAAACAAACCCATTCGGCTGGTCTGCCCATTCCCGCCAGGCGGCGCTGTTGACATTGCCTCTCGCGCCATTGCCCTTGAGCTTTCTAAAAACTTAGGCCAACCCGTCACCGTAGACAACAAACCAGGTGCGGGTGGCAACATCGGTGGTGCCGATGTCGCACGCTCAACACCGGACGGCTACACCTTGTTCATGACCACCAGTGGCATCCAAGGCATCAATCCAGCGCTTTATGCCAAGATGCCATTCGATCCCAACAAAGACCTTGCACCGGTCGCTGCGCTGGTCTCACTCAACAATGTCTTGGTCCTCCATCCCTCGGTCAAGGCCAACAGCGTTGCCGAAGTCATTGCTTTGGCAAAGTCGCAACCCGGTAATATCAATTACGCTTCTAGCGGTAGCGGAACCAGCATTCACATGTCGGGCGAAATGTTCAAATCCCTGACCAATGTGTCATTGACACACATTCCCTACAAAGGAAGTGCACCCGCAATGAACGACTTGCTGGGCGGCCAAGTGATGATGATGTTTGACAATATCCCCTCTGCAATTCCGCACATCAAATCTGGCAAATTGAGGGCTCTGGCCACTACGGGCGCCAAACGTGACCCCCTTCTGCCCGATCTTCCGACCATTGCAGAGTCTGGTGTTGCAGGCTATGAGTCGGGGGTTTGGTTTGGATTGGCGGTGCCTGCCAATACACCTCGAGACGTGATTGCGCGCTTGAGCACTGAGGCGGTCAAAGGCACAAAGTCACCCGATTTTGTTAAACGCATGACCGATCTGGGTTACATCATCATGGGCTCAACACCTGAGGTCATGGCTGAAATGAACAAAGCGGAAGTCCAGCGCTGGGGACCGATTGTCAAAGCTTCGGGTGCCAAAGTTGACTAAATTGATGGCGATTTCAAAATCGGCAAAGGGCACCGTTCTAGGTCGAAAGTAAACCACCAAGCACTTTGTCTTGCAATATTTTCAAAACCTAAATCAATTTGGTGTTGGTCAGGGCAGCGCTGTCCAGCCGCCTTCAAAACCAGTCCATTTTGGCTGACATGCACCAAGTCAATCATCTACTGCGAATCATTGTCATGGGCGTCTCCGGCTCAGGCAAAACAACCCTTGCACAAGGGCTTTCGCAGGCGTTGGGCTTGCGCATGAAAGATGGCGACGAACTGCACCTGCCCGAAAGCATTGCCAAAATGAGTGCTGGCATTTCGCTGCAAGATGCAGACCGCTGGCCATGGTTAGATCGAATCTCCAATTACCTTGTCACTGACGAACGGGTCGATGGCCACTCACAGCCTGAAAAAACCCATTTCGGTCCAGGCGGCATCGTGGCCTGCTCTGCCCTGAAGCAAATTTATCGCCATCGGATTCGCCAACATGCAGGTCCCGTCATCTTTCTTTTTTTAGATGGCAGTCCCGATTTAATTCGATACCGCATGCAACAACGTCAGGGGCATTACATGCAAGCAGGATTGCTTGACAGCCAGTTGCAAACCCTTGAAAGGCCCAGCAGTGATGAACTGGATGTGATCACCCTCAGCATTGACCAACCTGTGGAAAAGATACTTCAGCAAGCCATTGAGGGACTTAACCAAGCTCATCAACTCAGCCTTCTGACAGCAACCCCCCGGTCTTCCATCTTTCAAACACAATAGGACTCTTATGTTCATTCGATGCTCATTTTTCCAAGGCAATGTCAAACCCGGCATGGAGCAAGCTTTTAACAACTACATTCGCAAAGAGCTGGTTCCACTTTGGACTCGCTTTACGGGTGCACAAGAGGTTCGCGTTCTGAGACAAGTCGAAAGCGATGTCACAGAGCCTCACTTTGGCATGGTGTTGTCAGTGCGCTACCCCACACGCGAATCAATTGAAATTGCCTTGGCTTCAGAAGTTCGTATGAAAAGCCGTGAGGTTTCAAAAGACATGATTGCCATATTTGATGGCACCGTATTTCACACTGTTTTCAGCGCCGATGAATATGCGCTGCCCACCGATTAATTTTTTTTAACCACGTTTGGTGTTGGGCCCGCTTAAATGGCTCTCTAGTTAAATTCAAATCAACCATGACCGTACTTCAATCATTTCAACTGAACGGCAAGCTTGCTCTCATTACAGGCTCTTCTGCGGGCATTGGATTCGCCCTTGCCCGCGCTCTGGGCG
>JBIKOZ010000261.1:0-3318 GCA_044357745.1 Limnohabitans sp.
CTCGCTTCAGTTCTTTGAAATTGAAGCGAAACAAGTCGCTCAGATCGACAGCAAAGACATGGATTTTGAGGTTTGGCGCCGACTTGCGATCCGTTGCAGTGATGACTTGAGTCGGGATGAAGTGAAAGCGGTTGTCATTACGCATGGGACCGATACGCTGGAAGAAACGGCCTATTTCTTGTCCCAAGTTATTCACATTGACAAGCCCATCGTTCTAACTTGTGCCATGCGTCCCGCCAACTTTAAAGATGCAGACGGGCCACAAAATTTACGGGATGCATTGAATTTTGCGACTCTAGTGAGGGGTCGAGGTGTTTGGTTGGTGGCAGCAGGAGAAATCCATCACAGTCAATATGTTCAAAAAGTTCACCCGACACGCTTGAATGCTTTCGATTCGGGCGAATGGGGTGCTGCCGCCGCTATCCATGAAGATCAAGTGAAGTGGCTGAAATCGTTTGAAAAAAATGACCCTCAATTGGGTTCTGACCGCATCTTGAAAGCGATTGACTTGCCCGAGGTTGCGCAATGGCCATGGGTGGAAATCATCACCAACCACGTTGAGTCAAATGGCAGAGCCTTAGCTTTGTTGGTCAAGGCCGGCGTTCAGGGAATTGTGGTGGCCGGAACCGGAAATGGTTCTATGAGCGCGTCTCTGAAAGATGGGATTCTCAATGCGAAAGCCCATGGCGTTGAGGTTTATGTGGCCAGTCGATGCAATCAAGGCCCTGTGTTGCCCACTGAAAATCATGTGTTCAAAATTGCTGGTGAATTAAATGCTGTCAAAACCAGAGTGGCTTTGATCTTGGATTTAATGTCCAAGCAAGAAAGTGACTGAAGCTGACTTGTCAGCAGGCCTGAGCCCACTTCTAATTTTAAAATCAGGCGCCTAAGGCTTGCATCGCTCGCTGCGTGATGTCTTCAACGGAGCCCATCCCACTGATGGCCCGATACTGGGGGGCTGCTTGGGGTTCATGCTTGGCCCAGTCTGCATAGTAAGCAACCAAGGGTCTGGTTTGTTGGCTGTAGACGTCTAGCCTTTTCTTGACGGTTTCTTCTTTGTCATCTTCGCGTTGCACCAAGGGTTCGCCGGTGACATCATCTTTGCCTTCTACCTTGGGGGGATTGAACTTAACATGGTAGGTGCGACCCGAAGCAGGGTGTGAACGGCGCCCACTCATGCGCTCGATGATGGCCTCGAAGGGCACGTCAATTTCCAACACGAAATCGAGTTTGACGCCTGCAGCTTTCATGGCATCCGCCTGTGGAAGGGTGCGCGGAAAACCATCGAATAAAAAACCGTTAGTGCAATCTGCTTGGGCGATGCGCTCTTTCACGAGATTGATGATCAGGTCATCGCTGACCAATCCGCCAGACTCCATCACAGCTTTGGCTTGAAGGCCCAAGGGCGTTCCAGCTTTAACCGCAGCGCGAAGCATGTCGCCAGTGGAAATTTGAGGAATGGCGTATTTGCCACAAATGAATGCGGCTTGGGTGCCTTTACCTGCACCGGGTGCACCTAAAAGAATTAGTCTCATGGAAGTTCCGAATTGTTGTTAATTTTTAGCCATAGCCTACTTGGACGCTTATGAAGAATATCATGATCAGCTTAGATTTTCCTGACGAGGTAACCCCGTTCAATTTAGGATTTAAAAAGTGCCTGAACCCTGGCTAAATCTTCAGGGGTGTCTACACCAGGGCCCGGGGCTTTATCGGTGACATGGACGGCAATCTTGTACCCGTGCCACAAGGCCCGCAATTGTTCCAGCGCCTCACCTTCTTCAATGGGGGCTGGCGACAAGCCAGGGAAAGTTTGTAAAAAACCAACACGATAGCCGTAAATGCCAATGTGTCTGAGGGCTGCTGGTTTGGGCAGAGATTGAACGCCTGCCGGCGCAAATCCATCTCGCCACCAAGGAATGGGCGCTCGGCTAAAGTAAAGCGCAATTTGCGACTGATCGATGACCACTTTGACCACATTGGGGTTGATGAATTCAGCCACATCGTGAATTTCGTGAGCGGCCGTACTCATGCTTGCATGGGGATGTTTGCTGAGGAGATCTGCGACTTGATTGATGAGGTCTGGGTCAATGAGGGGCTCATCGCCTTGGACATTGACGACCATGTCGTTTTGTCCCAGTCCCAATAATGCACTGGCTTCGGCCAATCGATCGCTGCCACTGGGGTGGTCAATTTTGGTGAGAAGAACTCGAATGCCATGCGCCTCGCAAGCCTTCACAATTTCGGGGCTGTCAGCAGCAACCACCACCTGCGTTGCCTTGGACAAAGCCGCACGTTGCGCGACGCGAACCACCATGGGAAGGCCATGTATGTCGACCAGAGGTTTGTTGAGTAAGCGAGTTGATGCTAAGCGTGCTGGGACAATGACGGTGAAAGCTTGCGGCATTGCGCTTAGACCAAGGGCGTTCTAGGTTTGAGGTTTTCTAACTCATCGTCGCTTAAGGTTCTGGCTTCATTTTCCAGCAAAATGGGGATGCCATTGCGGACAGGGTAGGCCAGTCGTGCACTTCGTGACCACAACTCTTGCGATTTGCGTTGTAAATCTAGGGGGCCCTTTGTGACAGGGCAAACCAGCAGTTCTAGTAATTTGATGTCCATGTTTCAATGATAACGTTGTACGGACCGGATGCGTGCTTCTAATTCAATCCAAAAAGCCTTTTCAGGTTCAAAAATCAGAGGAACTGCCATTGCATTGGGATATTGAGCCCATAGTTTGACGGCGTCTTTTTCTGTGCAAAGCAGGGTGAGATTGGGTTGCTTGGGCGCCCAAGATGAAAAGTCGTCATGGTCTGGCAGCGATGTTGCTACTTGAATGCGGATGTTGGCTTCTTCAAGCATCTTGTGAAATGCTTGGGGCTTCGCAATGCCTGAAACAACTTCGACGGCTTGGCCGGCCCATTGACTGAGTGGCGTGAGTTGGCCATCTTTGGAGATTAATGTCTGACTGAGCGCTCGCTTGGATTCGAAACCTTCAGGAAACGTTCGCGCATGGGTATGAAGCAATAAATCGCATGGGCGTGGCCAAGGCTCTCTCAACGGTCCCGCAGGAAGAAGATGACCATTGCCAATGCCCATGGCGTCCATGACGCAAATTTCAATGTCACGCTTGAGCGATGAATGTTGGAGACCATCATCACAGACCACAAATTGCGTATCTGGAAATTTTCTAAGCAGCTGCGTCGCTGCCTCAACGCGGTTTGCGCTGACCACCACGGGGACCTTGCATTTCTGAAAAATGAGCAAGGGCTCATCTCCCACTTCATGAGGCAAGCTTTGCGTGTTGACAAATTCAAGCGTTTG
>JBIKOZ010000029.1:0-9486 GCA_044357745.1 Limnohabitans sp.
CACGGCGCGCACGCAAACGCAGCAAGCGAAACACGGGTACATCTTCGTCGTGGATGGAAAACAGAACGCCCATGCTGCGCAGGTCGGCGTTTTGCAGGTTCAGAATGAAGGCGCAGCGAACGGTGCGGGGTTCGTCTTCGTCGGCAATTAAAAAGTCAGAACGAATGTGCAGTTCGCCGTTGTCTTCTTCGTAAAAGCGCGCGGATTCCTCAATGTCCTCGTCCATCGCATCTTCGGGAATGGACAGGCCGTAGTATTGTTTGATCCAACGTTTTTCTTCCAAAGTGGGCGACTCAAGGTCCACCCAAATAGGCTGGAACTTGGACAGCTCTTCCAAGGATTCAATTTCTTCCTGGACGAGGCGGCCGTTGGCAAGCGTAAAAATGTTGAGCATGGCAGGTCTCCTTCAGCCCCAAATGCTGTGGGGGCCAAGTGTTCGATAAGGCGGCGATGGGGGTAAAGCAGCTTTCGAACGACTGTCAGGCTGCACCATGCATGCAGCGAAGAGACCATCTCATTCGAAAGCTACCAACTAGGGTGGCTTTCCACGGAGCAAACTCCAAAATAATGATGGGTCGAATTATGGCACTTAATCAGCGAAAAAAGCCAAGAGCTCATCTTTGCGTTGATTCATATCTTTGGCGCCCAACGCCATCAGGGCCCGCACAAATCCAGGCTCAAACAATAAATAACTGGACAGTGATGCACCTGAACCTTTGAGCGCCCCCAAGCCGTCCAAGACACGGTGCACGGGCGTCGGCAATTCGTGCACATGCGCCTGTGCCAATGCATCTAAAGATTCGCTGGGTTGGATGGCCAAAACTTGAACTTCATGGAAAGGCAGGGACTGCGCCAATTCAGAACCATGGTGCTCCGCCAAGTGCTGCTTCAGTTGACGAATGCTCTGATTCACGCGTTGTACTTGCTCCACATCGGCCAGCAAGGTGTCATTGAAAACACTGGCCATGGCGTGTCCTGCAATATTGCCCAGGCTCGGTCGAGTTCTGCCGGTTGGGTTGGCGCTGCTGCTGGCCTGCGTTTGCCCCATTTGCCCTCTTTGCGGTTGGCCAACACCAATGGCCAATATTTGGTTGGCGCCTAAGTGGACGGCCGGTGACAAAGGAGAGCTTTGCCGCATCGAGCCATCTCCAAAATACTCCATGTTGCCGTCTACCCAAAGTGGCGTGGCGGGAAACAAAAAAGGGATGGCGCTGGAGGCCATGAGATGTTCAATGGTGATGTCTTGGAGTTCTGCGCGCCGGCCTGGTCGACTCCAAGTTTGGAGATCTTGCAATTCTCCCGTTTGACAAAAGGTCCAGTGCACGCCCGTGGTGTAGCTGGAGGCTGTGACGGCCAAGGCCTTTAAGTGGCCTTGCTTCAAAGCCAAATCAATGTTGTTGAGTGCAATGCGTCGGTGCAAGGTATCGACCAAGGGCATGCTGTCTAAGGCCGCACCATGACGCCTTGCAGACAAGGTCACGCCCAAAGCTGTGGCCCAGCGGCTGAACTTTGCCATGGGCGTGTTGGGCAAGTGATAAATCAAATGCGAATGAAGACCGTGCCAAAAGTCGCCTAAACCTTGCAATGCGGCCAGCCCATCCACAGCCCGGCTGGCCAAGTAAGTGGCATTCAAAGCGCCCGCCGAAGTGCCGACCAAGACCTTGAATGGGAAATCGCTGGCGGTCGATGACGGGCCTGCTTTCAAGATGCCGGCCAACGCTTGCAGCGCGCCTGCTTGGTAGGCTGAGCGCGCGCCACCCCCCATGAGAACCAGTCCTCGAGTGGGCGTCGAAGGATGTCCATTCATGAAGCCGCCGATGGGGGCTTGTTGGTTTAGGACATCGAGGTGCATTCGTGAATGATAGAGTCAGCGCAACAGGAAATCCATCAATGACCACACTTTTGTCGCCGCAGCGTGAACGCTGGCTTTTGTTCACCTTGGCCGGAATTCAATTTACCAGCGTGCTTGATTTCATGATCATGATGCCGCTTGGCCCCCAACTCACGCAACTGTTTGGGATTTCCGCTGGCGAATTTGGTTTCTTGGTATCGGCCTACACATTTTCGGCGGGTTTGTCGGGGCTCTTGGCATCAACCTACATTGATCGATTTGGGCGCAAGCGCATGATGCTGACGCTCTACCCTTTGTTTGGTGCTGCAGCTTTAGCTTGCAGTTTTGCACCTTCCTTTGCTTGGCTGATCGTGGCACGTGTTGCTTCAGGTTTTTTTGGTGGCGTCTTGATGGCCATCTCCCAAACCATCGTGGCCGAAGTGGTGCCCTTTGACCGACGAGGCCGCGCGATGAGCGTCGTCATGACCTCGTTTTCAGTGGCCACTGTGGCCGGCGTACCCTTGGCGCTTTTCTTGGCCTCCCACATTAATTGGCATGCCCCGTTTTTAGCGATTGCACTGATGGTGGTTGTGCTGCTCGTTGTGGCCGCCAGCACCTTGCCAAGTTTGAAGGACCATTTAAATGCACACCCTTTGGGCGAGGCCGCGCCGAGTTTGTTGGCCAATTTGCGACTGGTCTTGGTAGACCCCAATCATTTGAAGGCCTATGCCATGTCGGCAAGCATGGTGTTTGCGGCGTTTGCTGTGATCCCCTACCTCACGCTTTATTTGCAAGCCAACGCAGGATTCGAGTCGGATCAAATTCCTTATGTGTACCTGTTTGGCGGCGTCTGCACCTTGATCTCCGCCCGCTACGTTGGCCGTTGGACAGACCGCGCCGGCAAGGCCCATGCCTTTCGGCGGTTGGCCTTTTTGATGCCACTCCCAATGTTGGGCATGACGCTTTCTGCGGGGCTGCCAATGTGGGCTATTTTGTGTATTTCTTCTTGCCTTTTTGTGGTCATGAGCGGCCGCATGATTCCAGGCATGGCGCTCATTGGCGCATCGGCCGATCCCAGAAGGCGGGGCAGTTTCATGACCCTGAACTCTGCCGTTCAATCGCTGTCAATGGGCTTGGCTGCTTTGGCAGGCGGACAAATCTTGGGCAGAGATGGCGCGGGCAACTTGACCCATTTCTGGATGGCTGCGCTTTTAGGGAGCGGGGCTAGTTGGTTGAGTTTTGTGCTGGCTTCTAAACTCAGATTGCACGGGGCGTCGAGTCAATCCTGAACCCTTCAATATGGGAATTTATCAGCTTTTTTAACAAAAAGGCCACTACTTGATTGTTTAAAAGGGGCAAAGGAGTCTGGCTTGCGTTTCCAACTTTGCGGGCGCATAGTAGGTTCAACCCACTCTCATCAAGAGGGTGGTTGATCAACCCAGAGCGCAACAGGAGGCTTTTATGAATTTGACGATCAGTGGTCACCACCTCGAGGTCACTCCCGCATTAAGAACCTACGTCACCAGCAAACTAGACCGAATCACTCGACATTTCGATCAGGTGGTGGATGTCAAAGTGTTGCTCACCGTCGAAAAGCAAAAAGAAAAAGACAAGCGTCAGCGCGCTGAATGCAATATTCATGTCAAGGGCAGCGATTTGTTTGCGGAAAGCTCCCACGAAGATCTTTACGCAGCGGTCGATGACCTGATTGACAAATTGGACCGTCAGGTGGTGCGGCACAAAGACCGCCTCACCGACCACCACCATACGGCTCCCAAGCGAATGATGTAAAGTTAAGCACTCATTTTTCACAAAATATCGTCGACCGCACCCTTTGGTGCGGTTTTTTTATGGGGGTTCGCCCTAACATGGGTGCATAATCCGCCCTCGATATGAACAGACTTTCAAGCATCCTTCCCGTTGAGCAAGTACTGGTCGGCATTGACGCCACCAGCAAGAAGCGCGCTTTTGAAGAGGCCGGCTTGTTGTTTGAGAATTTGCACGATTTGTCCAGGGCCTTGGTCACTGACAGTTTGTTTGCCCGCGAGCGTTTGGGTTCGACGGGTTTGGGGCACGGCGTGGCCATTCCCCATGGCCGCATCAAGGGCCTGAAGTCGCCGATGGCGGCTGTTTTCCAGCTGGCCCAAAGTATTGGCTTTGATGCCCCTGATGAACAGCCCGTCAAGATTTTGATTTTTTTGTTGGTGCCCGAGGCCGCCACCCAAAAACACTTAGAAATTTTGTCGGAAATTGCAGAGTTGCTCAGCAATGCCGCCGTCAGAGACGGTATGTTGGTGAGCGAAACGGCTGAAAGCCTGCATGCACTTATCGTGCACTGGGCGCCTGCAAAATAACAACAAACCTGTTCTGCCCATCAACGAATTGAGATTGCGATGAAGCCTACCGCCGTCAGTGCTGACGCACTGTTTGAAGATCACCGTCACAAGCTCAAGTGGCAATGGATTGCGGGACTGGGGGCTTCTGAGCGCCGCTTTGATGAAGTGGCCGTGCGAGCCGCACGCTCTGGTGCCGATTTGGTGGGGTACTTAAATTACATCCACCCGTATCGGGTCCAGATTTTGGGCGAACGGGAAGTGGCCTATCTGCTGCGCGGCAGTGATGACGATTGCGCGCGCAGAGTTTCGCGCATTGTGACCTTGGAGCCTCCCGTGTTGGTTCTGGCGGACGGTCAAACAGCCCCCGAGGCGCTCTTGCGGGTTTGCGAGGGCGCCCAAATTCCGATGTTTTCCACGCCAGAGTCTTCGGCCTTTGTGATCGATGTACTCCGCGCTTATTTGTCCAAACATTTCGCCGATCGCACCACCATGCATGGTGTTTTCATGGACATTCTGGGCCTAGGCGTGTTGATCACTGGCGAATCAGGCCTGGGTAAAAGCGAGCTGGGTTTGGAGTTGATCTCTCGCGGCAATGGCTTGGTGGCTGACGATGCAGTCGATTTGTTTCGCATCAATCAAACCACCATTGAGGGTCGCTGCCCTGAGTTATTGCAAAATTTATTGGAAGTTCGAGGCATCGGCTTGCTCGACATTCGTGCGATTTTTGGTGAAACTGCGGTTCGCCGGAAAATGCGCCTCAAGCTCATCGTGCATTTGGTGCGCAAAGTAAATTTTGAGCGAGATTACGAGCGTGTTCCAAGCGAGCCCCTCATGCAAGATGTGCTGGGCATTCCAGTTCTTAAAGTGGTGATTCAGGTCGTTGCTGGGCGCAACATTGCGGTGTTGGTAGAGGCTGCTGTTCGCAATACGATTTTGCAAATGCGCGGCATTGATACCTATCAAGATTTCATGCAACGCCAGCGCTTGGCCATGGGCGACTCTTAATTCAAAGATGATTTCGGTGCGGGCAGGGGTTGCGTGTGCAGTGCGCGTACAAGCTCAAAGCGTGATCGGCAATGACAAAGCCCTTGGCCAAAGCGACATCGTGCTGGCGTTTTTCAATTTCAGCGTCGTAAAACTCTTCCACCTTGCCGCAGTCTAGGCAGACCATGTGGTCGTGATGCTGTCCTTCGTTCAGTTCATAAACGGCTTTGCCGCTTTCAAAATGGTTTCGGCTTAACAAACCGGCTTGCTCGAACTGAGTCAACACCCTGTAAACCGTGGCCAAGCCGATGTCAGCATTGTCATTTAAAAGATGTTTGAAAACATCTTCTGCCGTCATATGCCGTTGACTGCCCTTCTGAAAGATCTCTAAAATCTTTTGTCGGGGAACGGTGGACTTCAGTCCTGTGCTTTTAATTTCGTCCATTTGTGATCACTTGCAATTGAATGTGTAAGGCATTGGGAAAAGTGCGCAACCACGGCCCTATGCTACCGCTACAATGGCCTCATCATATGGTCTGCCATGCATCCATGAAAAAACAAATTTACTTTCCCCAGCCCTCCACCAGGCTCGCAGCCCGTGGCCTTCAAGGCCGCCTACTTCAAGGCCGCCTACTTCAAGGCCTAATGCTCCTGGGTCTCGCGTGCCTTTTGAGTGCCTGCACCTTGCCCAAAATTAATTTGTTCACTGCGGCTGGCTCGGTACTTTATGTCCCTGAAGTCGTTCAAGGCAATTTTGTCTCCCGAGAGCAAAAGGAATACCTCAAACCCGGTTTGACGCGCCAGCAAGTGAAAGAGGTTTTAGGAACCCCCTTGGTTGCCAGTATTTTTCACGAGCAACGCTGGGACTATGTGTTCACCATCAGGCGCCAGGGCGTTCCGCCTCAAAGCTTCAGCCTGAGTGTCTGGTTCAAGGGCGACCTGCTCGACCGTGTGACGGGCGATGAGTTGCCCAGCGAAACCGAATTTGTGACCCAACTGGTCTCTCAAAAAGTGGGCATCAAAGTGCCTGTGCTCGAGGCCAAAGAAGAAGACTTGCGCAAATACCCGCTGCCTGCCACCAAGGCGCAGTCAGTGCCGGCCCCAGCCTTGCCATTGCCCACTTCCTATCCGCCACTAGAACCCGTTGCGCGTTGAGAGATCGAATGACAACAGCTGCTGCACACCCCCAGAATCAAGCGCTTCACGCCGTGGCCGTGGCAGGCGCATCTGGCCGCATGGGCCAAATGCTCATCGACGCCATCAGCCTGTCAGATGACTGCCAGCTATCGGGCGCATTAGATCTGGCAACCAGCCCTGCAGTGGGCACCGATGCCGGCGCCTCCATGGGCAAGCCCAGCGGCGTGTTGGTCACTGGCCATTTAAAGGCGGGCCTGCAAAATTCACATTTCTTGATTGACTTCACCCGCCCTGAGGGCACCTTGGCGCACTTAAAAGTTTGCCAAGCTTTGGGCGTGAAGGCGGTCATTGGCACTACCGGTTTTTCGGAGGCTGAAAAAGCCGAAATCAAAGCCATTGCCAAGGACATCGCCATTGTCATGGCGCCCAATATGAGTGTGGGTGTCAACGTCACGCTCAAGTTGCTCGAGATGGCGGCCAAGGCATTGGCCACTGGCTATGACATCGAGATCATCGAAGCGCATCACCGTCACAAGGTCGATGCGCCTTCGGGTACGGCGCTCAAAATGGGCGAAGTGATTGCGGATGCGCTGGGTCGCGATTTGAAAGATTGCGCTGTCTATGCACGCGAAGGCGTCACTGGCGAGCGCGACCCCTCCAGCATCGGCTTTGCCACCATTCGCGGTGGCGACATTGTGGGCGACCACACGGTTTTGTTTGCTGGCACAGGCGAGCGCATCGAAGTCACTCACAAATCCTCCAGTCGAGCCACATACGCACAGGGCAGTTTGCGGGCGGTTCGCTTTTTGGCCACTCAAAAAACAGGCCTTTTCGACATGTTCGATGTCTTGTCGTTGAGATAAACGGACCGAGCGCATGAGCTTGCTGACATTTTGGTTGCAAGGTGACTTCGTTATTCGTTTTGTGGCCGTTGCATTGCTGGCCCTGTCGGTCAGCTCCTGGGTCGTGATCCTTTTGAAGTTCAATTTGCTTCGGCGTGTTCAAGCCGATGTGACGCAAAGTACAGCCGCCTTTTGGCAGGCCTCGCAGTTTGAGGCGGCGCATGCCCGTGTGGCGCAATTTGACCGCGATCGATCGGTCTTGCCCATGTTGGATGCCGCGCTATTGCCTGTGGGGGGTACCTTGGCCGCTGCAGGGGTGCGCGAGCACCAGCTCACACGGGCGCTGCGAGACAGTATGCAAATGACCCTGAACCGATTGCAATGGGGTCAATTGCTTTTGGCCACGACGGGCGCTATTTCTCCTTTTGTCGGTTTGTTGGGCACGGTTTGGGGCATCTTCAATGCCTTGGGTGCCATGGCAGAAGCGGGGCAAATTACCTTAGACCGCGTGGCGGGCCCAGTGGGCGAGGCCTTGGTCATGACGGCCGCAGGGTTGGCTGTGGCCATACCGGCCGTGTTGGCCTACAACATCTTTGGCCGCATGGTGTCGCAAGTTGAAGTCGTGCTGGAAGGTTTTGCGCAAGACCTGCTGCATTTGCTCACGGGTCAACAAAGTTAAATCGACCGGCCCATTCAGTCGTTAAATTGCATCATCCATCATGGCATTTGGTCGCTTTCCCAGAACCTCACAGGCCAAGCCTTTCAGTGACATCAACGTCACCCCTTTGGTCGATGTCATGCTCGTGCTGCTGGTGATCTTCATCCTCACAGCCCCATTGCTCACCAGTGCCATTCGACTTGATTTGCCACAATCAAAAGTCGCACAGGCTGGCGAGGCCCCGGAGTCAATCAGCTTGATTCTCAATGTGAAGGGCGAGATCTTTCTCAACGACAAACCCGTCAGCCTTCAGTCGCTGTCACAAGAGCTGACCCGTGTGGCCAATCAAAAACCCCATATCGAAGTTCAACTCAGGGCCGATCAAGCCGTGCCCTATGGCCAAGTCCTGGATTTAATGGGCCTTGCACAACAAGCGGGACTGAGCCGAATTGGGTTTGTGACCGCGCCAGGCACACCCACAGCCCAATGACAAAGCCTCTTTGAAGCCTATTCGTGCAGATCTGACGTTTCGACGTGTCTTAAGGCAGATTGGGGCCTCTGCAAACCCCTACAATTTGCACCATCATGCAAGACAAGTACAACCACCTCGAAGTTGAGCCCGCGGCGCAAAGCCAGTGGAACGCTCGCGATGCCTACCGTGTTACCGAAGACGCCCGTAAAAAGAAGTTTTACGCCTGCTCCATGCTGCCCTACCCCAGCGGCAAGCTGCACATGGGCCACGTGCGCAACTACACCATCAACGACATGCTCACGCGCTATTTGCGCATGAACGGCTACAACGTGCTCATGCCCATGGGCTGGGATGCGTTTGGTTTGCCAGCCGAAAACGCCGCACTCAAAAACGGTGTGCCGCCCGCCAAGTGGACCTACGAAAACATCGCTTACATGAAGAAGCAGATGCAGGCCATGGGCTTGGCCATCGACTGGAGCCGCGAAGTGGCCACGTGTGACGCCAGCTACTACAAGTGGAACCAGTGGTTGTTCTTGAAGATGCTCGAGAAGGGCGTGGCCTATCGCAAAACACAAGTCGTCAACTGGGACCCGGTTGATCAAACGGTGTTGGCCAATGAGCAAGTGATCGACGGCAAAGGCTGGCGCACAGGTGCGGTGGTTGAGAAGCGCGAAATTCCTGGCTACTATTTGAAGATCACCGATTACGCCGAAGAGTTGCTCGACTTTGTGACGGGCGACAAGTTGCCCGGTTGGCCCGAGCGCGTGAAGCTCATGCAAGAAAACTGGATTGGCAAATCCACGGGGGTGCGCTTTGCGTTTCCGCACGACATCCGCGGTGCAGACGGTCAGCTCATTCAAGACGGCAGGATGTATGTGTTCACCACACGCCCTGACACCATCATGGGTGTTACGTTCTGTGCGGTGGCAGCCGAGCACCCCTTGGCGGCACATGCAGCACTCACGCAACCTGCATTGGCCACGTTCATCGAGACCTGCCAAAAAGGCGGCACCACCGAAGCCGAATTGGCCGTCAAAGAAAAAGAGGGCATGCCCACGGGCTTGTTCGTTTCGCACCCGCTCACAGGCAAACCTGTTGAAGTGTGGGTGGGCAACTATGTGCTCATGAGCTACGGCGATGGCGCCGTGATGGGCGTGCCTGCGCACGACGAGCGCGATTTTGAATTCGCTTTGAAATACAAGCTTCCCATTCAACAAGTGGTGGCC
>JBIKOZ010000262.1:0-3306 GCA_044357745.1 Limnohabitans sp.
TTGCGTTTGTTGGGTCGGTTGATGCCGATCAGTAGCACGCCGTTGCGTACTTCCAAGTCAATGCTGCCTTCAGGATGAATGGGGGTCATAGAAATCCTTGTGCACAGGTTAAAGACAAGTGCGCCCTGCACACTTGAGCAAGATCAATATTGATAAACACCGTGACCCGTTTTGCGACCCAATCTGCCTGCGGCCACCAACTCTTTCAAGAGCGGGCATGGGCGGTATTTACTGTCGCCAAATTCTTTGAGGTAAACCTCCATCACAGCCAAGCAAACATCCAGGCCAATCATGTCGGCCAATGCCAAAGGGCCAATGGGTTGGTTGCAACCGAGCTTCATGCCGGCGTCGATGTCATCGGGCGAGGCCAAGCCTTCCGACAACACAAACAACGCTTCGTTGATCATGGGCACCAGAATGCGGTTAACCACAAAGCCAGGCGCATTCTTCACAGTGATGGGTGATTTGCCCAAAGCCGTGGCCAAGGCATGCACGGCATCGTGCGTGGCATCGCTGGTTTGCAAACCGCGAATAATTTCTACCAGCGCCATCATGGGTACGGGGTTGAAAAAGTGCATGCCAATGAAACGATCAGCACGGGTGGTCACTGCTGCCAATTGAGTGATGGAAATAGACGATGTATTGGAGGCAATGATCACATCGGGGGCCAGTAAGCCATCGAGTTGCTTCAAGATTTTGACTTTGAGATCTTGGTTTTCTGTGGCGGCTTCAATCACCAGATCGGCGCTTTTTAAATCGTCGTAATGCGTGCTGCCTTGAATTTTGGACAGCGCATTGGCCTTATCGGCTTCGGTGATTTTTTCTTTTTTAAGCAGCCGGTCTAAGCTGCTTGACACGGTGGCAATGCCTTTGGCCACTGCCGCTTCAGAAATGTCCACCATCACCACCGGAATGCCTGACACGGCACAAGCCTGTGCGATGCCGTTGCCCATGGTGCCTGCGCCAATGATGCCTACTTTTTGAATGATCATGATTTGAAAAATGAAAAGTTAAATTGAAAAAGAAACCGCTGCGTGATGAAGACATCACGCTCTGAATCGCTTGCGCGTCAAGGCCAATGCCAACCAAAAGGCGACCACTGCCACACCCACCAACAGGCTCAAATTGCTTGCCACGTTGCTGGGCCATTGGTCTAGAAACAAGGGGCGCACCAATTCAATGGCCGCCGTCAGTGGCAAATAATCTGTGATCTGCCGCAACCAGTCTGGGAATTGCGTACGCGGGAAATAGATGCCCGACAAAAACATCATGGGCGTTAAAAACAAGGTGAAGTAGTACGTGAAAAAGTCATAGCCCTTGGCCAGGGCGTTGAAGATCAGGGCAATGCAACTGAACGTGACCCCCACAATCCATAACAAGGGCCACGCCAACAACAGCTTCCAACTTTGACTGATGCCCAATGCCAGCATCACCGCCAAAATGGCAGTGACGGCAAACAACGCTTTGTAGGCCGCCCACAGCATTTCGGCCATGACCACATCGTCCAAACGAACCGGCGCATTCATGATGCCATCCCACGTTTTCTGCATGTGCATGCGCGAAAAAGCGGAATACAAAGCTTCAAACGAAGCCGCATTCATGGCACTCATGCAAATGCTTCCGCTGGCCAAGAACAAAATGTAGGGCACTTGCTGCCCACCCATGTTGACCTCCCCGACCAGCTCGCCCAAGCCATAACCAAATGCCACCAGCCACATGAGCGGTTCGGCAATGCCGCCCACCAAACTGGGAATAGCCAGCTTGCGCCAGACCAAAAGGTTGCGCAAGAACACAGGCCTCCAACGCATCGACAACTGCGGCACGGCCCACACCGATGGGTTGACATGTTTGTGGCGCATCATGCGTTCTCCCTGATTTGCCGACCGGTGAGTTTCAAAAATAAATCCTCTAAATTGGCAGGCCGATGCAAGCTTCGAATCTGAGGGGTGGTCTGCAATGCCAGCAGCAGAGGATGTGCATTTGCTGTGTAGAAAAATACCGTTTCACCGCTCACTTCAAGGCGCGCGGCATGCTGCCTCAATGGAGAGTCTTCAGCAGCCAATGCCAACGCCCCTTGGCCATACAACTCCACCACATCGGGCTCCAAATGCTGCGCAATCAAATCGCGTGGTTTGCCTTCTGCAATTTTTTTGCCATGGTCAATGACCAACAGTCGGTCACACAAGCGCTCGGCCTCGTCCATGAAGTGTGTCGTGAGCAAAATCGATTTGCCTTCTTGCATGAGCATTTGCAAACGCTCCCACATCAAATGCCGGGCTTGGGGGTCGAGACCTGTGGTGGGCTCATCGAGCATGAGCATTTGCGGCTGGTTGATGAGTGCACGCGCCAAACTCAAGCGACGCTTCATGCCACCCGACAATTCACCAGGCTTGGCTTTGGCTTTGTGGGTCAGAGCGCCAAACTCAAGCAGCGGGGCAATGCGCGCCTTGATATCGGCATCTTTCATGCCAAAGTAACGGCCATACACCAACAAATTTTCTTCAGCTGTGAAATCAGGATCGAGCGTGTCCATTTGTGCCACCACACCCAAGCGAGCCTTGATGGCCAAGGCTTGATCTGGCATGGACAGCTTGTCAAAAAAAGTGATGCTTCCCGCATCGGGGGCCGTCAGACCCAAGCACATGCGAAGGGTGGTGGTTTTGCCAGCGCCATTGGGGCCAATCACGCCCAAACATTCTCCGGGTGAGATGTGAAACGACAAATCGTTGACCACGGTGTTTTCGCCAAAGCGTTTGACGAGATTTTCTACGTTCAATAAATACGACATGGCTTGATTGTGCCTTGGACATCCCTGCACTTGACTGACCCCAACGGAGTTTTACGCTTGAAAAGTTTGCAAGCCCGAGGTTAATATGTATACTTATTAAATTAAAGAACACCTTCTGGAGACAGCCCTTGAACCCGTCCAATCATGCCGACTCTCTGGGCCGCTTAGACGACCTGCCTGCCGATTACATTGCCGATATGACGGCATTGTCGATTGCGCCTTTGTGGCCGCAATTGCGCGGACTCTTGCCACGCGGCAAACCTGTACGTGCCACCCAGCCCTTTGTTTGGCATTACAAAGATGTTCGGCCGCAACTCATGCGCGCCGGCGAACTCACGCCGATTGAAAAAGCAGAGCGCCGCGTTTTGGTTCTTTGCAATCCAGGGCATGGTATTGAAAAACTAGTGGCCACGCCCACCATTTATGTTGGTATGCAACTGATCTTGCCTGGCGAACTTGCGCCTAACCATCGTCACACCCCCAGCGCTGTGCGCTTTGTGGTGGAAGGTGAAGGCGGC
>JBIKOZ010000263.1:0-3294 GCA_044357745.1 Limnohabitans sp.
TTTCTTTGCAGACTGGCCCTGCCTCTGGTGCAATACACACAACTTCCTGAAGGAGGTTGGCTCTGGGCGAAGTGGCTTGCGAATCCGTAAACACCCATCCCTAGGCCCTTGTTTAACCTTGGAGAACTTCTCAAATGAAAAAAACCCTAGTCGCATTGGCTGCTTTGGCTGCCACTTCTGCTTTCGCACAATCCAGCGTCACCATCTCTGGTTTCGGCAACCTGTCTTATGACTTGTTCAGCGTTGAAAAGGGCAAAGCTGCCTCTGCACGTACCAGCAACACAAGTGAAGACCGCGTAACTGACAACTCAGGACGCATCATCTTCAGTTCCAACGAAGACCTTGGCGGTGGCATGCGTGCTTTCTGGCAGGTTGACGTGCGTCCCCTGCAGGACCAAACTCCTCGTGCAACTGCAGTGTGTGGTACACCTGCAGTTGTTGCACAAGCTGCTGGATCAACTGTTGCTGCGCAACCCGCAGTAGCTGCTGCAGCTTGCACACCTGGTTTGAACCCACTTTCTGGCGGTAACAGCCACATTGGTTTGTCCAGCAGCATGGGCGCCATCCGCCTGGGTCGTCAAGACATCCACTACACAGAAGGTGGCAACTTCACGCCTGTCTCCAACCCCACCATTCATTCACACGCTGGTTTGTTGGTCACTGCTGCCGCTGGTCAGGCTGTGGGCCGTACAAGCCGTATTGCTAACTTGATCTGGTACACATCACCAACCATGAATGGCGTCACAGCAACAGTGGGCTATTCCACCAGTGGCGCATCCAACAGCGGCATGGCTGACGTGGAAAACGACATGGCTTCTGCTCAACGCAAAGGTTCTACTCAGTACGCACGCTTGGGCTATGCGGCAGGTAAGGTAACTGCTGTGGTGTCCTACATCAATGAGAAGGCTGATTACCTTGGTACTGCAGCAGACGCCACTTCAGGCGTGACAGGTACTACTGCTTTGTATGCCGCTAATGGCGCACAAGCTGATCGCAGCGGTACCATCGTCAGCTTTAAGTATGACTTGGGCGTTGCCAAGTTGGGCGTTGCTGTTGCCAATAACAACAGCACAGCTTACGCAGCAGGTGTTGCAGGTGTGAAATCCAAGCGTGGTGTCACACAGTATGGTGTTGGCGTTCCCATGGGCGCCAGCAACTTTGCATTGACCTACACAGCAGTGGGCAGCGTCAAGGCCAACGGTGTTGAATCAGCTAACACTGGCGCCACTGGCCTTGCCTTGGCTTACTCCTATGACTTGAGCAAGCGTACCCAGGTGTTTGCAGGCATGCAAACAATCACCAACCAAGCGTCAGGTGCACACAGCTTGTTCTATAACGGTGACAATGCCGTTGGTTCCATGGGTTCCTCCGCTATTGCTGGCGAGAAGCACTCAGTCACCAGCTTCGGCGTGCGTCACTCTTTCTAATCCCCACGCTGGCTTAGCCAGTTAAGGATTCAGAAACATAAAAACCCACCGTGGCAACATGGTGGGTTTTTTTATGGCACATTGGTGATTTCAAAGTTTGATTTGTTGGCATTTCACGAGCACATGTTGAAAGACGCATCCCTTATCCGCAAGTTAGCCCTCTTGGCTATGAGTTGCCTCGTCTGTGGCTTATGGGGTTGCAGCACCTGGGTCAACGCGCCTGTTGCCAGCGACTCAAAGCCCGCCACCCTGTGGCAGCCTGAAGATCAATTGAAGTGGGAAGCCGTCAAGCTGCCGGGCAAGCGAGACACCCGTTATGGGTTAACCAAGCTAGATGCGCACAGTGCCGTGCAAGCCAATGCAGATTCATCGGCCAGCATGCTGCGCAAAACACTTCGCATAGAACCCGAGCAGCTCAATGCCTTGTCGTTTGCTTGGCAAGTGCCCAAGCTCTTGGCAGAGGCCGACATGGCCGCTCGCGATCAAGACGATTCACCGGTGCGTTTGGTCTTGGCCTTTGAAGGCAACCGCAGTCAGTTCTCTGCCAAAAACGCCATGCTCAATGAGCTGGCGCATGCGCTCACGGGCGAGCCCATGCCCTACGCCACCCTCATGTACGTGTGGTGCAACAAGCGGCCCGTCAACAGTGTCATTCAAAACCCCCGCACCGATCGCATCCGCAAAATCGTGGTGGAGTCGGGTGCAGATCGTTTGAACCAATGGCTCATTTATGAGCGCAACATCAAGGCCGATTATGAAAAAGCATTTGGCGAAGCGCCTGGCGCTTTGGTTGGCATTGGCCTCATGACAGACAGTGACAATACCCGCAGCAAAGCGCTGGCTTGGTATGGTCCCATTGAATTGAAATAGCACATGCTGGCTTTTGTATTGCAGCGCCTCATTCAGGCCGTCATGGTGATGGTGTCGGTGGCCTTCATTGCGTTTTTGTTGTTCCAGTATGTGGGCGACCCGGTACTGTTCATGTTGGGCCAAGACGCCACGGCAGAACAAATTGATTTTTTGCGCAAAGACTTGGGTCTTGATCAACCTTTCTTTGTGCAGTTTTGGCACTTTTTAATCAACGCTGCCCAAGCTGAGTTTGGCATCAGCTTGCGTCAAGGTGCCAAGGTGTCCCAACTCATTGCCGACCGCTTTCCTGCCACGCTAGAGCTTGCCGTGATAGCGGCAGGCATGGCCTTGTTGGTGGGCATCCCCATGGGGGTGTATGCCGCCTTGAGACGTGGCACATTTGGCAGTCAGCTTCTCATGACTTTGTCTTTGTTGGGTGTGTCTTTGCCCACTTTTCTGATTGGTATTTTGCTCATTTTGTTCTTTGCGGTTTTGCTGGGATGGTTTCCCAGCTTTGGTCGCGGCGATGTGGTCAAAATTGGGTGGTGGAGTACCAGCTTGCTCACCGCCAAAGGCTGGCATCACATTATTTTGCCGGCACTCACACTCACTATTTTTCAGCTCACGCTCATCATGCGTTTGGTGCGTGCAGAAATGTTGGAAGTGCTGCGCACCGACTACATCAAGTTTGCACGCGCGCGAGGTTTGTCCAACAGCGCCATTCATTTTGGCCATGCACTTAAAAACACCTTGGTGCCGGTCATGACCATCACGGGTTTGCAGTTGGGCGGCCTCATTGCATTTGCCATCATTACCGAAACCGTTTTTCAGTGGCCTGGCATGGGCTTGCTGTTCATTCAAGCGGTGACCTTTGCTGACATTCCTGTCATGGCGGCCTACTTGTGTTTGATTGCGCTTATTTTTGTGGTCATCAACCTGGTGGTTGACCTGCTTTATTTTGTGGTGGACCCGCGACTGCGTGTGGGCAAAGCGGGAGGGCATTGATACATGTCTATGA
>JBIKOZ010000264.1:0-3291 GCA_044357745.1 Limnohabitans sp.
CTTGAACCCATCCCCTGTGGCCCCGGAGTAATTCATGAGCTTAGAAGACATCAAGAAAACATCGCAAACCAAAATGGACCAGTCCATTGCGGCTTTCAAAAACAACCTCACCAAAATTCGCACCGGTCGCGCCAATCCTGCCATTTTGGACACGGTGCAGGTTGACTATTACGGCTCAACAGTCCCCTTGTCGCAAGTGGCCAATGTGTCTCTCATTGACTCGCGCACCATCAGTGTTCAGCCATGGGAAAAAAGCATGGCCGCTAAGATTGAAAAAGCCATTCGCGAAAGCGACCTCGGCTTAAACCCCGCGTCCATGGGCGATTTGATTCGCGTACCGATGCCCTCCATGAGCGAAGAGCGTCGCCGCGAAATGACCAAGCTGGTTCGCACGGAAGGCGAGAACGCCAAAATTGCCGTCCGCAATTTGCGCCGGGATGCCAATGAATCTGTGAAGAAATTGGTCAAGGACAAACTGGCCTCTGAAGATGAGCAAAAACGCTCAGAGGCAGAAGTTCAAAAAGTGACCGACAAGCACATTGCAGAAATTGACCAGCTGGTGGCTGGCAAAGAGCAAGAGATCATGGCCGTTTGATGGCCCCGCTCTTTGGCTTTGTGCACCGAATCAAAAGCACTTCAAAAGTCACGGGTTGATTCGATGCTCAAGCAACGCATCATCACCGCTTTGATTTTGTTGGCAGTCTTATTGCCGGCGCTGTTTGCCAATTCCCCTCAGCCATTTCTTGTATTGTCCATTCTCATGATTGGCGCGGGCGCTTGGGAGTGGGGCAAGCTCAATGGACTTACTCGCTCTCAGTCCATTCTCTCGGGCTTGATTTGCATTGATCTCTGCGCTTTTGCCTGGTGGGCAGGATGGACCACGCACACCGACGCATGGGTTTGGTGGATGGCAGGTTCAAGCTGGGTGGGCCTCACTTCTTGGATGCTCTTAAGGGGTGTTGAGGGCTGGGCCCAGTGGCATCGCAGCTTGCGTTGGTCGCTGGGTTTGGTTTTGTTGTGGCTGGCTTGGTTGGCCATGGCGCAAGCTCGCACCGATGGCATTCAATTGCTGCTGTCCATCTTTTGTGTGGTGTGGGCGGCTGATGTCTTTGCCTATTTTTTCGGTCGTGCATTTGGCGGCAAAATCATCGCGCGAAAACTGGCCCCCAACGTCAGTCCCGGTAAAAGTTGGGAAGGTGCCCTTGGCGGTCTGTGCGGCGTCTTCGTGCTGGCGCTGGTCTGGATGCAAATGGAGCAGGCCTACCAGTGGCCAGGATCTAGTTTGTTCACGCGCATGTGGGCGCATGGTCTGTTTTTATGGGCGCTCAGCTTGGTCTTTTTGACCAGCATGAGCGTGGTAGGCGACTTGGTTGAATCGTTGGTGAAGCGCAGTGCGGGTATCAAAGACAGTTCCAATTTACTGCCGGGCCATGGTGGCGTGCTTGATCGACTCGATGCACTGCTGCCGTCATTGCCCATTGCCCTCATGTTGCTTCAATGGCCTAAGGCATAAGCTATGAAACAAAATATCACCATTCTGGGTTCGACAGGATCGATTGGTACCAACACACTCGATGTGTTGGCCAGACACCTAGATCGCTATCAGGTCTTCGCGCTCACGGCTTCTCAGCAAGTTGAATTGATGCTGTCTCAATGTGCGCAGTTCAAACCCAAATTTGCAGTCATGGCGCAAGAGGCGGCCGGCCGAGTCTTGGCCGATCGCGTTAAAGCAGAAAACTTGGCCGTGGAAGTTTTATGGGGTGCCGATGCACTTGACTTTGTGTCTTCACATGAACAAGTTGATGCAGTGATGGCGGCCATCGTGGGCGCTGCAGGCCTTTCATCGTGCCTTGCTGCAGCCCATGCTGGCAAGCGCCTGTTGCTGGCCAACAAAGAAGCTTTGGTGGTGGGAGGCGATGTGTTTTTAAGTGCCGTCAAAAAAGGCGGCGCTAGATTGCTGCCCATTGACAGCGAACATTCGGCGGTTTTTCAATCCTTGCCGGAAGATCCTGCGACATGGGCTGATCGCATTGATCAAATTATTCTGACGGCTTCAGGGGGACCCTTTAGAACCCGTGATGCAGCCACTTTGAAAAATGTCACGCCAGAGGAGGCCTGTGCACATCCCAACTGGGTCATGGGCCGGAAAATCTCCGTTGACTCTGCCACCATGATGAACAAGGCGCTGGAAGTCATTGAAGCGCGTTATTTGTTTGGTGTCTCTTCAGAACAATTGAATGTTGTCATTCATCCGCAGAGCATCATTCACTCTATGGTGAAGTACAAAGACACGTCGGTGGTAGCGCAGTTGGGCACACCCGATATGCGTGTGCCCATTGCCTACGGCTTGAGTTGGCCAGAGCGCATCACTTCGGGCGCGCAGGGCTTGGATTTTCACACGCTCAAACCCATGACTTTTGAAGCCATTGATGATCATGGGCACCCAGAGCGGTTCCCTGGTTTGCAATTGGCCTGGCACGCCTTGAAGGCGGCTTCTGGTACCTGTGCAGTTTTGAATGCGGCCAACGAAATTGCCGTTGAGGCATTCCTAAATCGCCAGATCAGGTTTGATCAAATTCACCAAGTGAACATGACGACACTTGAAAAAGTGGTCCCTCAGTCACCTCAAAATTTGGCTGACTTACTTCACTTAGATTTAATCAGTCGCAAACAAGCTGCTGATGCGGTTCATGCCTGCCGGGCAATTTGACGCTCAGTGCTGTGCTAACCCTCCTTGCCTTTCTCTTTGCACTCACTCTGCTCATTGCAGTGCATGAGTATGGCCACTACCGAATGGCAGTCGCTTGCAAAGTGCCTGTTTTGGTGTTCTCGATTGGATTTGGTCGAACTCTTTTTCGATGGCGCCCCAAGAATCCAAGAGCAGGGCAGAGCACTGAATTTGTGATTGGCATGTTGCCGCTGGGCGGCTTCATTCAAATGCTGGACAGCCGTGAAGCCGAAGTGCCGTCAGAGCAATTGGACTTGGCATTTGATCGGCGCAGCCTCAAGGTCAGAGCCGCTATTGTGGCGGCGGGACCACTGGCCAATTTGGTGTTGGCCGCGCTTTTATTTTCCGTTCTGGCTTGGTGGGGTCAGCCTCAGGCATTGCCTATTTTGGCCAGTCCCACGCCAGGCAGTTGGGCCGCACAGGCCGGCCTTCAGGGCGGCGAACGTGTCATCGCTGTTCAAATTGAAAATGAGCCCGCACAGGATGTTCAGCGCTTTCAGACGTTGCTGCTGGTCACAACTGAAGCTGAGATGGCCGATGCTGCCATGGTCTGGACGCTTCAG
>JBIKOZ010000265.1:0-3287 GCA_044357745.1 Limnohabitans sp.
CGACATCCAAAGCGGCTTCTAAAAGACGAACTTTTTCCCTGGCTGTTTCCAGTTCAGTGAGACTTGCAGGGGCGTTGGGAGCGTTCAAAATCGAGGTGTCAGACAAAACCCTCGATTATCGCTAAAGAAAGCCAGTCTGTCTGCTAAGCCCCTGGCTGGCCATCCTGTTTGGCGGGCCGCATTAAAAAAAGCCAGCAATTGCTGGCTTGATTGGGTAAAAACGCTTGGCCACCCAATGCGTCTTGACCGTTGAAGTGCGAAGACTTAGGCTTTCTTGGCGTAGGCAGAGCACCAGCCATTGCCGTGAACTTGTTTGCCAGCAAACAAGGGGCAGCCGCCCGCTGCGTCTGTGGCCTTGCCTTGGTACAAAGCACAGTTGTTGCATTTTTGTGCGGCAGCGTGCTTAGGGAATTTTTTGGCATCAACCTTGGTGGTGTCGGCCGCATAGCCCAGCGCAGCAGCTTGGGGGTCTTTTTCATTGACCAAGGCTTGAGCCATGGCTTGCTGAGTTGCCAGGGCTGTACCACCCAATGCCACTTGCATCATGAAAACGCGACGGTTAGTTTGTTTCATAAAAATCTCCAATGAGGTTGCTAAAAATCTGAATGGACGAATATTAACGTTAAAAATGCACATTTGTCGGCGGCCTTAAGCTGAACAGGGATGGATTTCTTTGGGAAGGGTTTTTAGCCAGGGCTTACGCTGAAAGGGGCTGAGCAGGCAGGGGGGAGGTGGCTGAACGATTTCTGGTACCCCAGTATGAGTAAGCCGCCTCCCCCCTGCCTGCTCAGCCCCTTTCAGCACAAGCCCTAGCGGCTCAACTTCGCGATTTGAGATCCCTTCCTGAATCAGGGACAATCTAAGTTCTGGCTTATTCACATGAACGTATCACCCAACACTCCCCCCGTCTCGCCATCCGAGCCTGCAGAGGCTTTGAATGCCTCGCTCATGACCTCCTTGGAGAAGCGCTCTAGCATTTCACTGGCGGCCATCTATGGCTTGCGCATGCTGGGTTTGTTTTTGGTGTTGCCCGTATTTGTCCTAGAGGCTGCCCATTACCCTGGGGGCGACGACCCCGCCCTCGTGGGCTTGGCCATGGGTATTTATGGCCTCACTCAAGGGGCCCTGCAGTTGGCGTTTGGGGCGGCCTCCGACAAGCTGGGCCGCAAAAAAGTCATTGTTTTTGGCTTGCTGATTTTGGCGATAGGAAGCTTTTGGGCTGCTTCGGCTGACACCTTGTTTGGCTTGCTCATGGGACGAGCTTTGCAAGGGGCAGGCGCTGTCTCTGCCGTGGTCACGGCACTGTTGGCAGATCAAACGCGCGACATGGTCAGAACCAAGGCCATGGCCTTGGTTGGCGCCAGCATTGGCCTGATGTTCGCTGTGTCTTTGATTTTGGCGCCAGCCCTCAACTCGGTAGCGGGTTTGTCGGGCTTGTTTGTGCTGACGGGCATTCTGGCTTTTGGCGGTATTGCTGTGGTCATATGGGGTGTCCCACCCGAACCTGCTCAAAAAACCGTGGTACCCAAAGGCAGTTTGAAGGAAGTTCTGACCCACATTCCCTCCCTGCGCAACAACTTGGGCGTGTTTGTGTTGCATGGCGTTCTGTTGGCCATGTGGGTGGCGGTGCCCCAAATGATGGTGGATGCCGGTTTGCCCAAAGAGCACCATTGGTGGATCTATCTCCCTGCTGTGTTATTCGGATTTTTGGTCATGGGCAAGACCCTCTTTCCACTTGAGCGAAAGGGCTATTTGCGTGCGGTCTTCCTGGGTTCCGCCCTGGTCATTGCGCTGGTCATGTTCAGCTTGGGCTTGGTGGCTGGCGGTACGCCCAATCTGTGGTGCATCGCCGCTATCTTGTGTGTTTTCTTTTCCGCCTCCAACATCTTGGAAGCCTGTCAACCCAGCATCGCCTCTCGCGGCGCCCCGCCGCATGCGCGCGGCATGGCCATGGGTTTTTACAATACCTTGCAGTCGCTGGGCTTTTTTGTGGGGGGCGCGGTAGGCGGCGCCCTCATGAAATCAGGCGGTACGCAGGTTTTATTTGCAGTTTGTGGCCTGGCCACGCTGGTCTGGCTTTTGGTTGCATGGTTCATGGAACCCATTGAGGCACCGGCCCGCTAACAAGCATAATTGCACCTATTCATCCAAAGAGATTTCAAGGAAATAAACATGGCATCCGTCAACAAAGTCATTCTGATCGGCAACTGCGGCCGTGACCCCGAAATTCGTTACCTGCCCTCCGGCCAGGCCGTGGCCAATATCAGCATTGCCACGACCAGCCGCCGTAAAGACCGTACGTCTGGCGAAACCGTTGAAGACACTCAGTGGCACCGCGTCACTTTTTACGATCGCCTGGCCGAAATCGCTGGCGAATACGTCAAAAAAGGCCGCCCCATTTACATTGAAGGCCGCCTGAAATACGGCAAGTACACCGACCAAGCCGGCGTTGAGAAAAACACGGTCGACATCATTGCCACCGAAATGCAATTGCTCGGCGCCCGTGAAGGCATGGGCGGCCCAAGTGGTGGCGATGAAGACGGCGGCGCACCGGCACGCCGGCCCGCAGCGGCGCCACGTCCTGCGGCCAGCGCGGCACCTGCTGGCAAACCAGCAGCCAAGCCCGCCAGCGGTTTTGACGACATGGACGACGACATTCCGTTCTAAGCCGCATTCTCAGCTAAAACCCCACAAAAGCCTGTAAGACCTACAGGCTTTTTTTGTGCGCATTTTTATACCCCGTAGGGTATATGTTAAAGTGTCACTTTCGTTGGAGACGACATGAAAAAGAAGATTGAATCCTTGGGCCGCCATCAAGAGCGTGATGTGACATCAACTTGGGCCATTCGCGTTGCCCTGTCTTTGGGCTTGGCTTTGACGGCCCTACAGGGCCTCTCTCAAACAGCGGTGCAAGCAAAAGGCCCTGCAGTCAAGGTCATTGCGGCTGGTCAAAAATCAGTCGCTAACTTCAGTGAAATGGACGGCTTGATTGAAGCGGTCAAACAAAGCACCTTGTCGTCACAGATACCAGGGCGAGTTGTCAGTTTGAATGTCAAAGCGGGCGATCGCGTCAGAGCTGGCCAAGTGTTGGCCAGCATCGATGACCGGGAAACGCAAACCGGTGTCATGAGAAGCCAAGCACAGTTGCAACAAAGTGATGCCGAACTTCGTCAGCTGCAAATAGCCCTCAAAAGAACACAGGATTTGAAAGCGCAGGGCTTTGTGAGTTCGGCTGCATTAGATTTGGCAGAGTCGCAATACAAAGCAGCCAAAGCAGGACGTGACAG
>JBIKOZ010000051.1:0-7916 GCA_044357745.1 Limnohabitans sp.
CTGCTGAGTTCATCGCAGACCCATGGGGTCGGCCGGTTCGAGGTCCTTGGGCTCATCAGGTGAGAATCAATATTGGAACGGGTTACCGTCCGCACGGTTTCGGCTTCGGTATGCGGCCGGGTTTTCCAGCACCTATGGGCTACGTACAAGAAGTGAACATCATCATTCGCGATCTTACAAGCAGCCATGTGGTTTATCAAACCAAGGCCACGCATGACGGCCCTTGGTCTGATCATCCTAATATTTTGCGCGCCATGATTTCGGCTGCTTTGCAGGAATTTCCCAATCCCAGCGCCAAGATCAGACAAGTTAACACCACCATTTCTAGATAAATGCAAGCTACCAGAATTGTTGCCATTCGTCATGGCGAAACCGCTTGGAACGTGGACACACGCATCCAAGGCCACCTCGATATTCCTCTCAATGCCAAAGGTGAGTGGCAAGCATCGCAGCTGGCCAAGGCACTTGCATTGCAAGATCCTTTGCATGCTGTGTACACCAGCGATTTAAAACGCGCGCACCAAACCGCAACGGCTGTCGCCGCCCAGCAAGGACTAGAAGCGATCAGCCATACCGGTCTGCGTGAGCGAGGATTTGGTGCCTTCGAAGGCAAAACATTTGCAGAAATCGAAAAAGATTTGCCAGAAGATTCTCTGCGTTGGCGCAAACGCGATCCGCAATGGGCACCCCCTCAAGGCGGTGAATCTTTGGTGGTCATGGAACAACGTGTTCGGCATACACTCGACGAATTGGCGAGCCAACACATCGGTCAACACATCGCTTTGTTTGCGCACGGAGGTGTCATGGATTTGCTGTATCGCATGGCCACCAACCAAGATTTGCAAGCACCGCGCACTTGGACGCTCACCAACACGGCTATCAATCGTTTGCTGTGGACTCCGCAGAGTGTTTCATTGGTGGGTTGGGCTGACACATCGCACTTGGGCCCAGAGTCGCTAGACGAATTTTAAGCTGCGATTTCAGAAATTTTGCACAGGCTTCATCAGCGCTCAGCGCTGAGCTTGGTCCTCATTCTTGGGTATAACTTTTAGGCGGCGTCACGCCCAAGTGTCGATAGGCCGCCAAGGTGGCCGTTCTGCCGCGCGGTGTGCGCTGCAAGAAGCCCTGTTGAATCAAATACGGCTCGATCACGTCTTCAATGGTGTCGCGTTCTTCGCCAATGCTAGCGGCAATGTTGTCTAGGCCCACAGGGCCGCCATCAAAACGGTGAATGACGGCTTCCAATAATTTGCGGTCCATCAAATCGAAGCCTTCTGGATCGACGTCGAGCATGGCCAAAGCAAGTTTGGCAATGTCATGCGTGATGTGGCCTGCACCTTTCACATCGGCATAGTCACGAACCCTTCGCAGCAATCGATTGGCAATGCGCGGGGTACCGCGTGAACGTTTGGCAATTTCTTCGCCGCCGGCTGCATCCATGGGAACTTTGAGCAAACTTGCACTGCGTTTCACAATGCGACCCAACTCTTCAGGGGTGTAAAACTCGAGGCGCGAAACAATGCCAAACCTGTCTCGCAGTGGATTGGTCAGCATGCCTGCGCGAGTGGTGGCACCCACCAAGGTGAAGGGCTGTAAATCGAGTTTGATGCTGCGCGCAGCGGGGCCCTCACCAATCATGATGTCGATTTGGTAGTCCTCTAAAGCAGGGTACAAAATTTCTTCGACCACGGGCGATAGCCGGTGAATTTCATCGATGAACAAGACATCGTTTTTTTCTAAATTGGTCAGCAACGCCGCCAAGTCTTTGGGTTTTTCCAACACGGGGCCACTGGTTTGGCGCAGGTTCACACCCAACTCTGCCGCAATGATGTGACTCAGCGTCGTCTTGCCCAAACCAGGCGGGCCAAACAGCAGCACGTGATCTAAAGGTTCGCCGCGCATCTTGGCGGCCCCTATGAAAATTTCTAACTGCTCGCGAACCTTGATCTGTCCCACATAGTCGTCTAACAATTTGGGGCGCAAGGCACGCTCGATGGCTTCCTCCTGGGGCGTTTCAGGTTTTGCGTCCACCATGCGCGCAGGCGGTGGCGTGCCAAAGTCGTCGGTTTGAATGCTCATGTGTGGTTTATTTTATTTCGCCAAGGCCTTGAGCGCCATCTTGATGCCGTCGCTCACGCCAATGTCGGCTGGCAACGACTTGAGCGCCAAAGCAGCTTCTTTGTCAGAGTACCCCAATGCCACCAAGGCTTGCAGAATGTCGTTTGCATGATCGTGCGATGTACCCGCCGTGGTGACCAAATCGGCACCCAGCTTGCCCTTCAACTCCAGCAGCAAACGTTCGGCCGTTTTTTTGCCAATACCAGGCACCTTCATCAAACGACCTGCCTCTTGTTGCGTAATCGCCTGCGCCAAATCGGCCACACCCATGCCCGAGAGCACGCTCAATGCCGTGCGCGGGCCGACGCCAGAAATTTTGATCAGCTGCCTAAAAGCCGCGCGCTCTTCCACCGTGGCAAAGCCATACAGCAGCTGCGCATCTTCACGGACCACAAAATGCGTGAGCAACTTGACCTTCTCACCCAAGCCAGGCAGGTTGTAAAACGTGCTCATGGGCACACTCACCTCATAGCCCACACCCTGGCAATCCAAGACCACCTCGGGCGGGTTTTTATCGATCAAAGTGCCTGTTAACTGACCAATCATGGCGTGCCGTTCTTCTTCATGAGATAAGTGCCTATCATTATGGGTATAGACAATGCCCAATTTAGGCTTTTGTTTATTTTCTATTGAGGATTATCAGCTTGATTGTCAGACACAACTTCACGCCGCACAACAATACCCGGATGACCCATCTTTGCGGGCCCATGGACGCCCATTTGCGCACCATTGAGGCGGGTTTGCAGGTCAAAATTGCGCATCGTCATGAACAGTTCAAGATTGATGGCCCCAAAGCCCGTGCCAACCAAGCGCTTGAGTTGCTGCAGGCCCTTTATGAAATGGCCGATCGGCCCATCAAGGAAGACTCCCTTCAGCTCATGATGACGGGCGACCCTGAAGTGGCCAAGAACCCCAATGCCGCCACTCTTTTAACGCGCCGGGCTGACCTGAAAGCCCGAACACCGGTGCAGGCCTTGTACATCGACAACATGGCCACACACGACATCACCTTTGGCATTGGCCCCGCAGGAACTGGCAAAACTTATTTGGCGGTGGCCTGTGCGGTGGACGCTTTGGAGCGGGCCAGTGTGCAACGCATTGTTTTAACCCGCCCAGCCGTAGAAGCGGGCGAGCGCTTGGGATTTCTACCAGGCGATTTGTCGCAAAAAGTCGATCCGTATTTGAGGCCTTTGTACGACGCGCTCTACGAACTCATGGGCCACGACAAAGTACAAAAAGCCTTCGAGCGAAACGCCATTGAGGTCGCACCCTTGGCCTTCATGCGCGGCCGTACCTTGAACAACGCTTTTGTGATTTTGGACGAAGCGCAAAACACCACACCCGAACAAATGAAAATGTTCCTGACCCGCATTGGCTTTGGTGCCAAGGCTGTGGTCACAGGTGATGTTAGCCAAATTGATTTACCCAAAGGGCAGCTCAGTGGTTTGATTGATGCAGAGCGTGTCTTAAAGCGCGTGAAGGGCATTGCCATGACGCGGTTTACCAGTGCCGATGTGGTGCGACATCCTTTGGTGGCGCGCATTGTGGATGCTTATGATGCGCAACGGACTACTGTGCGCAGTCGATCGATTGATGCTTGACTGAGTCGCTCGGCAATATTGATCCCACCAGTTTTTTCAAGACACACATCCCTTATCTCGACATGGCACTTCCGACGCTTAACTTGTCCTTGCAATTTGGCGACATCCCTCATGCGGCACGCCATCGCGCGGCATTGCCCCGCCATCAAGTAGCGCGCTGGATTCGTCACAGTTTGGCGCAGGATGGCGAAATCACGGTGCGCATTGTGGGCGCTGAAGAAGGCCAACGCTTGAATCGTGAATTTCGCAAGAAAGACTACGCCACCAATGTGCTCACATTTGATTACATGGCGTCACCCTTGGTGATGGCAGACTTGGTGTTGTGCGCGCCTGTGGTGGCAAAAGAAGCGCGCGAGCAAGGCAAAACATTGCAAGCGCATTACGCGCATTTGTTAGTGCATGGCACGCTGCATGCGCAGGGATGGGATCATGAAACAAGCAAGGCCGATGCAGAGGCCATGGAGGGGCATGAAATTGAGATCATGCGGGTGCTGAGGTTTAAGAACCCCTACTAGTGCAAGCCTTGTCCTGGCTTATTCACTCTCAATGCCAGAAGCATCTTCCAGCAATCGCACCTTCACCGACTTGCCCTTTACCTTGCCACGCGACAACTTTTCGGCAGCTTCATGTGCAATGGTACGAGACACCGCCACATAAGTAGAGTACTCGTTCACATTGATCTTGCCCACTTGTTCACGCGTGTAACCTGCATCGCCTGTGAGCGCACCCAGTACATCGCCGGCGCGAATCTTTTCTTTACGGCCACCCACAATTTGCAACGTGGCCATGGCGGGCACCAACATGTCTTTGCCCGCCGGCGTTAACGTGTTCAACTCTTGCCAAATCGATTCACGGCCTTGCAGTACTTCAATCTTGCCCACATAACCCATCTCGTCCATGCTGGCCAAACTCACGGCCAAGCCTTCTGCATCGGCACGGCCTGTGCGGCCAATGCGGTGAATGTGCACCTCAGAATCTGGCGTCACATCCACATTGATCACGGCTTCGAGTTGCGCCACATCCAAGCCGCGCGCCGCCACATCGGTGGCCACCAACACTGAGCAACTGCGGTTGGCAAATTGAATCAGCACTTGGTCACGCTCACGTTGTTCAAGTTCACCATAGAGCGCCAGTGCGCTGAAGCCTTGCCCTTGAAGCACTGCCACCAAATCGCGGCACTGCACTTTGGTATTGCAAAATGCGAGTGTCGAAGTGGGCCTGAAATGATTCAAGACCATCGAGACTGCATGCAATCGCTCAGACTCTTTCACCTGCACAAAAATTTGTTTGATCTTGTTTGCGCTGTGTTGTGTTTCCACTTTCACCGTTTGCGGATCCTTCATGAACTGCGTGGCCAACTTGGCGATGCCCTCAGGATAAGTGGCAGAAAACAGAAGCGTTTGACGTTTCACAGGGCACTGTCTGGCCACGGTCGCGATGTCGTCAAAGAAACCCATGTCGAGCATGCGATCGGCTTCGTCGAGCACCAAGGTTTGAAGGCCTTTCAATTTCAAAGAACCGCGCTCCAAATGGTCCATGATGCGGCCCGGCGTGCCCACCACCACATGCGCGCCATGCTCTAAGCTCTGCACCTGACCGCGCAGTGCCACACCGCCGCACAAAGTGACCACCTTCACATTGCCCACAGCGCGCGCCAAGCGGCGAATCTCTTGACTCACCTGGTCTGCCAGCTCACGTGTAGGGCACAAAATCATGGCCTGCACAGCAAAATCAGCGGGCAGAATTTTTTCAACCAAGGGAATGCCAAACGCCGCCGTCTTGCCACTGCCCGTACTGGCCTGCGCGATCAAATCCTTGCCAGCCAAAGTCACCGGCAAACTGGCCGCCTGAATGGCCGTCATCTGCAAATAGCCCAACTGCTCTAAATTGCCCAACATCGAAGCCGTCAAGCTCAGCTTCGCAAAATCATTTTTGTTTTCGTTCATGCTTCGATTATGCGTGTGTGTGAGTTTGGGGAAAAACAATTGGGGTCAGATCAACATTAATTTGGTCAATCAAAGTGGGCCTCAACATCTGAAGGCAACAATTGAATAGAAGCCCGCAAACCCGGCACCGAGCTCATCAAGGCCTGCTCAACACTGGCGCGCAGCGCAGCGGCGCGGCCCAAAGTCCAAGAGGCGGGCATGTGCATGTGCATGTCCACAAACCGCCGTTGTCCCGCTTTGCGCGTAGTCACATGGTCAAAGCGAATGATTGACACGTCATTTCGCTGGTGCGCAAAACCTGCCAAAGTTTCTTGAATCTGCGCAATCACATCAGGCTCCACCGCTTCGTCCATCAAGCCTTGTGAAGATCGCCAAATCAGATGAAAACCCTCTTTCAAAATGTTCAACGCCACACCAATGGCCACCAGCGCATCGAGCCATAACCAACCCGTCACACTCACCAAAGCAATGCCAATGACCACGCCGCCAGAGGTCCACACATCGGTCACCAAATGTTTGGCATCGGCCTCTAAAGCGATAGATCGATGCCTTTTGGCCGCACCAAACATGACCCATGCCAACAAACCATTCAATACCGAACTGCCCACCGACAAGGCCAAACCCAAGCCCACTTGCGCAATGGGTTGCGGTGAAAAAATGCGATGGCTGGCGGCCCAAATGATGCCTATGGCCGCCACAATGATCAAGATGCCTTCAAAGCCAGAGGAAAAATATTCAGCTTTGTGATGACCATAAGGATGCTCTTCATCGGCCGGTTGGGCGGCCACAGTGACCATCACCAAGCCAAAAATAGCACTGGCCAAATTGACCAAAGACTCCATGGCGTCCGACAACAAACCCACCGAGTCTGTGATCCACCAAGCCAAAGTTTTGAGCGTGATGGTGACAATGGCCACCACCACCGAAGCCCACATCAAAGTGCGCGGCGACCATGCGGGTAATTTTGAAATCATGGCTTCAGGTTAACGCACAAGCGTTTCAGCCGCTACGGCCCAAATCAAAAGAAATGAATCAAGCACTCAAATGCACGCGCGCAAATTTACGTTTGCCCACCTGAACCACGTAGGTGCCAATTTCCAGCTTCAATCCCTTGTCGCTCACGACAGAGGAATCGACACGGACCCCGCCGCCATCGATCAATCGGTTGGCCTCGGAGCCGGAGGGCGCTAACCCAGCCATTTTCAACAAAGCACCAATGCCCAAGGGCGCGCCACTTAAATTCACTTCGGCAATTTCATCGGGCACTCCCCCCTTGCTGCGATTGACAAAGTCTTGCGCCGCCGCTTCAGCCGCCGCCGCGCCATGAAAGCGCGTGGTGATTTCTTTGGCCAAAGCCACCTTGGCTTCTTTCGGGTTCAAACCCTCTGCCACTTGTTTTTTCAAAGCTTCAATGTCGGCCATGGAGTTGAAAGACAACAAGGTGTACCAGCGCCACATCAGCACATCAGAGATGGACAAAACCTTGGCGAACATGGTGTTGGGCTCTTCGCTGATGCCGATGTAATTGTTTTTAGACTTGGACATTTTGTCCACACCGTCCAAACCTTCCAGCAAAGGCATGGTCAAAATACATTGCGGCTCTTGGCCGTACTCGGCCTGCAAATGGCGACCCATGAGCAAGTTGAACTTTTGATCGGTGCCGCCCAATTCCAAGTCAGACTTCAATGCCACCGAGTCATAACCCTGCATGAGCGGGTACAAAAATTCGTGCACGCTGATCGGTGTGCCGGCCTTAAAACGATCGTGAAAATCGTTGCGCTCCATCATGCGCGCCACGGTGTACTTGGCCGCCAGTTGAATCATGCCCATGGCGCCCAGCGGCAAACTCCACTCGCTGTTGTAGCGAATTTCAGTTTTGGCGGGGTCTAGAACCAAGCTGGCCTGGCGGTAATAAGTTTCGGCATTGGCCTTGATTTGCTCAGGCGTTAAAGGGGGGCGCGTGGAATTACGGCCCGAAGGGTCGCCAATGAGGCTGGTGAAGTCGCCTATTAAAAAGATCACCTGGTGACCCAAGTTCTGCAATTGGCGCATTTTGTTCAGCACCACGGTATGTCCCACGTGAATGTCCGGTGCGGTGGGGTCCAGACCCAGTTTGATGCGCAAAGGCACGCCGGTGGCTTCTGACTTGGCCAGTTTTTTGACCCATTCCTCTTGGGGGATCAGCTCTTCACAGCCTCGCAAAGTCACCGCCAATGCCTCATTGACAGCATCTGTCACGGGAAATGGGGTT
>JBIKOZ010000231.1:0-3576 GCA_044357745.1 Limnohabitans sp.
CATTGGCCAAAGCCCACAGCGAAACGCTGCGGGCTTTTGTTGTTCGTCATCCTCAACACGTCACAGCTGTGCTGGCTGCCGTGTTGCTGGGCGGTGGCGGCGGCGCATTTGCGGTTGCCAATCTCGGCCCTGATGCTTCTAATTTACCGGTTCGTACTTTGGTCGAAACCTTAGAAACACCCAAGCTTGAACAGCAAGTTGCCGCCCTGGAACAAAAAACCCTCAAGCTCTATCGCAATGACATCACGCGCGGCAGCGACACCGCCGAAAGCCTCTTGCGCCGCTTGGGACTGGTAGATTCAGCGGCAGCTGCCTACATTCGCCAGACACCCGAAGCTCGTCAAGCCCTGCTCAACCGCTCAGGCCGCAACGTTTCCGTTGAAGCCAACGAGCAACAACAACTGCTCACCCTCACCACACGCTGGCTCAAAAGCGACAGCGACAGCCAATTCCAGCGCATGGTCATCACGCGCAATGACAACAACAAATTCAGTGTCCGTACCGACACAGCGCCCCTGACGGCCAGCGTTCGCATGGCGGGTGGCACTGTTGCATCCTCTTTGTATGCCGCATCCGATGAAGCCCGCTTACCCGACACCGTCACGCGCCAGCTGGCCGATGTGTTCTCAGGCCAAATTGACTTTCACCGTGCATTGCGCAAAGGCGCTGTGTTCTCCGTGGTTTACGAAACACTCGAAGCCGAAGGAGAACCCCTGCGCACAGGTCGCTTGCTCAGCGCAGAAATTAACAACGACAAGAAAACCTACGACGCTGTCTGGTTTCAAGAGCCTGGGCAAAAGGGTGCTTACTACACCATGAAAGGCGACAGCCTGCGCCGCGCTTTCTTGGCATCGCCGGTGCCTTACTCCCGCCGCACCAGCGGATTTGGCATGCGCCAGCACCCCATTCTTCACACCCAACGCGCTCACACTGGCGTTGACTACGCTGCCCCCACAGGTACGCCCGTCATGTCAGTGGCCGATGGGGTTGTGGTCGAAAGTAGTTACCAAGGCGCTTACGGCAACATGGTGGTCGTTCAGCACAATGGTCAACAAGCTACGGTTTATGCCCACCTAAGCCGCATGCAAGTCAAGCGCGGTCAGAGCATCAAACAGGGTGACGTGATTGGTGCTGTGGGTACAACGGGCCTGTCTACCGGACCGCATCTGCACTTTGAATTCCGCGTTAACGGCCGTCACGTTGACCCCCTCACTTTGGCGCAGCAGGGCTCAGCCGAGCCCATTTCTTCAGCATTGCGACCCCAATTCAACCAGCGCGCACAAGTTGCCCGTTCACAATTGATGGCTGCGGCGCAAATGCGTCAAGGCAACGTTCAATAATCTTCAGCGTTGGCAGGGGCCAGGTTGTCCTCCTCCCCCTCTTCTTCCGTACCCCCATCGCTCACAGCGGCGACTGAAACTCACTCGGAATATTACATAGGTTTGATGTCTGGCACCTCGCTCGATGGCGTGGACGGTGTCTTGCTCGAGTGGCAAGAAAGTACCCAGAGTGGTAATTTGGTTCAACATGACGCGTCTCCTTCTTTGTTATCAGGCACGCGCCAACTGAAAGTCTTGCAGCATGTCTTCCAAGCATTTGATGCTGAATTTCGCGCAGAACTCCTCAGCCTTAATACACCTGGCAACAATGAATTGCATCGCGCCGCTTTGGCTGGCAATTGCTTGGCCAGACACTATGCCCAAGTGGTTCAAACCTTGCTCAATGTGAGCGGCATGCAAGCCAATGACATTCAAGCCATTGGTGCGCATGGCCAAACTGTGCGTCATCGCCCGCTTGAGTTTGACGCCGACCCCAGCCATGGCCAACCCGCAGTGGGCTACACCTTGCAGCTCAACAATCCTGCATTGTTAGCAGAGCTCAGCGGCATTGATGTGGTGGCTGAATTTAGAACACGTGATTTGGCTGCGGGTGGACAAGGTGCGCCCTTGGTACCCGCCTTCCATGCAGAACTATTTGGTGCCAGCACACACACTGTGGCTGTCGTCAACATTGGCGGCATCTCTAACATCAGCATCTTGCGCAATGCATCCTCTCTGAACGCGGCAAGTCCTCAAATCATTGGTTTTGATTGCGGCCCAGGCAATGCCCTCATGGACCATTGGGTTCATTTGCACCAAGGTACAAACTACGATGCCAATGGCGCGTGGGCTGCGCAAGGGAAAGTCATTGCACCCTTGCTAAAGAGTCTTTTGGGCGAACCCTTTCTTCATCAAGCGCCGCCCAAAAGCACAGGACGAGATTTGTTCAACCCGACATGGTTGCAACTACATTTGAACTCATTGCATCATTCGCAAAACGACCTGGCTGCAGTCGATGTGCAAGCCACCCTTTGCGAGTTCACCGCATTGGCCATTGCACAAGATTTAAAACGCCATGCACCCGAGGCGCATCAACTGTGGGTGTGTGGTGGTGGTGCGTTGAATGGTCACCTCATGTCTCGCCTGCAAGCACATGCACAGGGCGTGCAAGTGGCCTCCACAAAATTGCAGGGACTGCCGCCCTTGCAAGTCGAAGCCGCGGCCTTTGCGTGGTTGGCCGCCAAAGCCATGAAGCGAGAAACAGGTAGCTTGATAAGCGTCACGGGCGCTCGAGGCGCCCGTGTGTTGGGGGCTATCTACCCCAGATAGCCCTGTTTCAATCTGAATGGATCAGGTTGAAAAAGAGGAGCCGCAGCCGCAAGTGCTGGTGGCATTGGGGTTCTTGATCACAAACTGCGCACCTTGCAGGTCTTCTTTGTAATCAATTTCAGCGCCGAGCAGGTATTGGTAGCTCATGGCATCGATGAGCAAAGACACGCCACGTTTGGTCATGGTGGTGTCGTCTTCGTTGACGATTTCGTCGAAGGTAAAACCGTATTGAAAACCGGAGCAACCACCGCCTTGCACAAAGACGCGCAGTTTCAGATCTGGGTTGCCTTCTTCGGCAATGAGGTCTGCAACTTTGGCGGCAGCACTGTCTGTGAAGACAATGGCTTCGGGCATTTCTGTAGGAATTGTTTCGGCTAATGCGCTCATGGGTTTTCTCCGGGAACTAGGTGAGTAGTATAGTGGATTGGTCAACAATTAGCTTTGAATAACTGCCTTAGTAAGAGGGGCTTATGGACGAAAAAAAACCGCCCTGCAAGCAGAACGGTTTTCTTGAAACAGGCTGTAAACGAATTAACGCTTAGAGAACTGCTTACGGCGACGAGCAGAGTGCAAGCCGACCTTTTTACGCTCAACTTCGCGGGCGTCACGAGTGACAAAACCAGCTTGGCTCAACGCAGGCTTCAAAGAAGCGTCATAGTCAATCAGGGCACGTGTAATGCCGTGACGCGCTGCACCAGCTTGACCCGATTCGCCGCCACCATGCACATTGATTTGGATGTCGAAAGACTCGACATGGTTTGTCAAAAACAGGGGTTGCTTAGCGATCATGATCGAAGTTTCGCGACCAAAGTAGGCTTGGATGTCCTTGCCATTGATCGTGATCTTGCCAGAGCCTTTTTTCAGAAACACGCGGGCGACGCTAGATTTGCGACGGCCGGTGCCATTGTTCCATTCACCAATCATTCTC
>JBIKOZ010000018.1:0-11517 GCA_044357745.1 Limnohabitans sp.
CGAACAGGCTATGAGCCAGTGGCAGAGATGAACGCAGACATTGAACTCAAAACCAAAATCGAAGCCTTGAGGTTGCAGGTATCTCGCATGATGGGCTTGGGGGATGTGAGTCAAAAAAATTATCCGAAAATGACCTTGATTGCGCCACCGCAAAATGGCGGTGCGCTGACGACCAGAAGTTTCATTCCGCATGTCTGCCACGATGCCATCGGTGTATTGGCCGCGGTGACTGTTGGAACAGCGTGCGTGTTGGAAGGCTCTGTCTGTGAAGGGGTTGCGGTGATGCCCTCTGGTCTCACCAAGAATGTGTCCGTTGAACACCCCACGGGTGAGTTCAGTGTGGCTTTGCAAACCGAACCCGCAAGTCACTTACCTGGCGGCCAACTTGTTAAACAAGCAGCTTTGTTGCGAACAGCTCGTTTGCTGATGCGAGGTGAGGCGATGGTGCCGTCTTCCATTTGGCAAGGTCAAGACTGAAGCTTGTTCAGTAACTTATTTTTATTCACTGGAAACATCATGAGTCAGCAAAAGCCATTGATCATCGATTGCCATGGGCACTACACCACAGCGCCCAAGGCCTTGGAAAACTGGCGCAACGCGCAAATTGCCAACTTGAACACGCCAGCGCTTGGCCCTAAAGTGGCTGACCTCAAAATCAGCGATGACGAATTGCGCGAGTCCATTGAGACCAATCAATTGCGCTTGATGAAAGAGCGAGGCTCAGACCTGACTTTGTTCAGCCCCCGCGCCAGCTTCATGGCGCACCACATTGGCGACTTCAATGTGTCCGCTACATGGGCCGCCATTTGCAACGAGTTGTGTTACCGCGTCAGTCAACTGTTTCCGGATAACTTTGTGCCTGTTGCCATGTTGCCCCAGTCGCCGGGTGTCGATCCCGCCACTTGCATTCCAGAGTTGGAAAAGTGCATCAAAGAATATGGCAATGTGGGCATCAATTTAAATCCGGACCCCTCTGGCGGCCATTGGACGTCACCCTCCTTGAGCGACAAACAGTGGTACCCCATTTACGAAAAAATGGTTGAGCACAACATCCCTGCCATGATTCACGTCAGTACCAGTTGCAACAGCTGCTTCCACACCACGGGCGCACACTATTTGAACGCTGATACAACGGCCTTCATGCAGTGTCTCACTTCCGATCTGTTCAAGGACTTTCCAACACTGAAGTTTTTGATTCCTCATGGTGGTGGCGCAGTGCCTTATCACTGGGGTCGCTTCCGAGGTTTAGCGCAAGAATTGAAGAAACCTCTGCTGCAAGACCACTTGCTTAAAAACATCTTTTTTGATACCTGTGTGTATCACCAGCCCGGCATTGATTTGCTGACCAAGGTCATTCCGGTCGACAATATTTTGTTTGCCTCAGAAATGATTGGTGCGGTGCGTGGTATTGACCCAGAAACCGGTCATTATTTTGATGACACCAAGCGTTATATTCAATCTTCCAATATCTTGAATGACGAACAACGTTACAAGATTTACGAAGGCAACACACGCCATGTGTTCCCACGTTTGGATGCACATTTGAAGGCGAAAGGTCTCTGACCCACTCAGCGCCCCTTTAAATTTTTTCTAATTTGAAATTGGATTGAACATGACAGAACTCGGAATTGTGAAACGCAACATTGCCCGCGCAGACAAAGCGGCCGTTGAAAAATTGGGAAAATTTGGCGTAGCCACTGTGCACGAAGCCATGGGTCGTGTGGGTCTCATGCAGAGGTACATGCGACCCATCTACAGCGGTTTGCCCGTTTCTGGCACCGCTGTCACTGTTCTGCTGCACCCAGGTGACAATTGGATGATGCATGTGGTCGCAGAGCAAATTCAACCCGGTGACATCGTGGTGGCCGCCATCAGTGCTGACAACTGCGATGGTTTCTTTGGTGACTTATTAGCGACCTCCTTCATGGCGCGTGGCGCCAAGGCCTTGGTCATCGATGCAGGCGTTCGGGATGTGCGTGAACTCACAGACATGGGCTTTCCCGTCTGGAGCAAAGGTATCAGCGCCAAGGGCACCATCAAATCGACTTTGGGCTCTGTCAACGTTCCGGTGGTCTGTGCCGGTATCCATGTCAATCCTGGTGATGCCATCGTGGCCGATGACGACGGTGTGGTGGTGGTGCCTGCTGCTTGGGCGCAAAAAGTGGCCGACTCAGCGCAAGCACGTGAAGCCAATGAAGGCGAAAAGCGCGTTAAATTGGCAGCAGGTATTTTGGGCTTGGACATGTACAACATGCGCGAGCCCTTGGCCAAAGCCGGCTTGAAGTACATCGATTGATTCAACGTTGAGAAAATAGTAGCACCATGGAATTTCAAAAAACTCCCGGCTGGCTGGATTGGTATTCCGAACCCAGCAAACCTAGATTCAAATTGCCCGCAGGAGCAGTCGATGCACACTGTCACGTCTTTGGCCCTGGCGCAGAGTTTCCCTATGCACCCGAGCGCAAGTACACGCCTTGCGACGCTTCTAAGAACCAACTTTATGCCTTGCGCGACCACTTAGGATTCTCGCGCAATGTGGTGGTCGGTGCTACGTGCCATGGCACTGACAACAGTGCAACTGTGGACGCCTTGCTTCACGCCAATGGCAAAGCCCGTGGCGTGGCATCCGTCAAACGCACTGTGACTGACGAAGCGTTGCAAGCCATGCACGCCGCTGGCATTCGAGGCGTCCGATTCAATTTCGTTAAGCGTTTGGTGGACTTCACCCCCAAAGAAGAACTCATGGAAATTGCCACACGAATTGGCAAATTAGGTTGGCATGTGGTCATTTATTTTGAGGCAGTCGATTTGCCAGAGTTATGGGACTTCTTCACTGGCTTGCCCACCATCGTGGTGGTGGATCACATGGGCACACCCGATGTGAAGTTGCCCGTGGATGGCCCTCAATTTCAGTTGTTCTTGAAATTCATGCGCGAGCATCCCAATGTTTGGAGCAAGGTTACTTGCCCAGAGCGTTTGTACGTCACCGGTGCGCCTGCATTGAACGGCGAGCAAAATGCTTATCAAGATGTGGTGCCGTTTGCCAAAGCCATTGTGGAAGAGTTTCCAGACCGTGTGTTGTGGGGCACCGATTGGCCGCATCCCAACTTAAAGAAACACATGCCGGACGATGGCTTGTTGGTGGACTTCATTCCGCACATTGCCACCACGCCCGAACAGCAACAAAAACTACTGGTCGACAATCCCATGCGTTTGTATTGGCCTGAGGAGAAAATTTAATGTCACTCGATAAACCTTATTTGGATGTGCCTGGCACCATCATTTTTGATGCCGAGCAAAGTCGCAAAGGCTATTGGATTAATCAGTTTTGCATGTCGCTCATGAAAGCTGAAAACCGAGAGCGCTTCAAAGCCAACGAGCGTGCCTATCTTGATGAATGGCAAATGACTGAAGAGCAAAAGCAAGCCGTCATGGCGCGCGATTTGAATTGGTGCATGCGCACGGGCGGCAACATTTATTTCTTGGCCAAAATTGGTGCAACCGACGGCAAGAGTTTCCAGCAAATGGCGGGCTCGATGACCGGAATGACAGAAGAGGAGTACCGCAACATGATGATCAGCGGCGGCCGTTCTGTGGAGGGCAATCGCTACGTTGGAGAAAACGGTGATGCTCAGGCAGACAAACAACCTCAAGGCTCAGCCCATCAGAAAGTTAATTGATCATGGCAAAAATTACAGCCTCTGTATTTACCTCGCACGTTCCCGCCATCGGCGCAGCCCTTGATCTCGGTAAAACGCAAGAACCCTACTGGCAGCCCCTGTTTAAAGGTTACGAGTACGGTCAGCAATGGATGAAGGACAACCAACCCGACGTCATTTTCTTGGTCTACAACGATCACGCGACCGCCTTCAGTTTGGATTTCATTCCAACTTTTGCCATTGGCACCGCCGCAGAATTTCAGCCCGCCGATGAAGGCTGGGGCCCGCGTCCTGTGCCTGTTGTCAAAGGCCATCCTGATTTGGCTTCGCACATTGCGCATTCGGTCATTCAACAAGACTTTGACCTCACCATCGTGAACAAGATGGATGTCGATCACGGTCTGAGTGTGCCTTTGTCCTTGATGTGTGGCCAACCGCCCGCAGACAAGTTTGAATGGCCCTGTCCCGTCATTCCCTTTGCGGTCAATGTGGTTCAGTACCCCGTGCCCAGCGGACAGCGTTGCTACAACTTAGGCAAGGCCATTCGCAAGGCCATTGAAAGTTACGACGAGGACCTCCATGTGCACATCTGGGGCACGGGTGGCATGAGTCACCAGCTTCAGGGCGCTCGTGCAGGCTTGATCAACAAAGAATTTGACAGCGCTTTTTTGGACAAGCTCATCAATGACCCGCAAGCTGCGGCAGACATTTCTCACATTGACTATGTGAGAGAAGCGGGCAGTGAGGGCATTGAGTTGGTCATGTGGCTCATTGCACGTGGTGCGATGAACGACGTCTCAGGCGGTAAAGCCCCTGTGCTCAAACAACGCTTTTACCATGTGCCCGCTTCCAATACAGCGGTAGGCCATGTGATCTTAGAAAATCAATTTTGAACTGAGGAAAACAACATGTCTAAAACCATTAAAGTGGCATTGGCGGGTGCGGGTGCATTTGGTATCAAACACTTGGACGGCATTCAAAACATTGATGGCGTTGAAGTTGTGTCTTTGATCGGACGTGATCTCGAAAAAACCAAGGAAGTTGCCGACAAGTATGGCATCAAGCACATCACCACGAATTTAGCCGATAGCCTGGCCTTGCCTGAAATTGACGCAGTCATTTTGTGCACGCCCACGCAAATGCATGCCTCTCAATCAATTGCTTGTTTGAAGGCAGGTAAGCATGTTCAGGTTGAAATACCGTTGGCCGACAGTTGGAAAGATGCCGACGAGGTGGTGCGCTTGTCCAAGGCGTCAGGCAAGGTGGCCATGTGCGGCCACACCCGCCGTTTCAACCCTAGCCATCAATGGGTCAACCAAAAAATCAAGGCAGGTGAGTTCAGTATTCAGCAAATGGATGTTCAAACCTACTTCTTCCGCCGCACCAACATGAATGCATTGGGTCAAGCCCGCAGCTGGACCGATCATTTGCTTTGGCACCATGCTGCGCACACGGTTGATTTGTTTGCCTATCAAGTTGCCAGCCCCATTGTGAAGGCCAATGCGGTTCAAGGCCCGATTCATCCAACACTGGGCATTGCCATGGACATGAGCATTCAATTGCAAGCGGCCAATGGGGCTATTTGTACTTTGAGTTTGTCTTTCAACAACGATGGACCCTTGGGGACGTACTTTCGATACATTGGCGACACAGGAACCTACCTAGCGCGGTACGACGATTTGTTCACCGGTAAGGAAGCGCAAATTGATGTGTCCAAGGTGGCCGTTTCTATGAACGGTATTGAGCTTCAAGACCGAGAATTTTTTGCGGCCATCAAAGAGGGCCGTGAACCTAATTCAAGCGTAGCCCAAGTACTGCCTTGTTACAAAGTTCTTCATGAATTAGAACGTCAACTTTCAATTTAATTCGATATCTTTCAATGAACATCGATGGCAATACCGAGGTGATCGCCCACATTGGCCATCCGACTCACAGTTTTAAGTCGCCCCTGATTTACAACCCGTACTTTGAAAAAGAGGGCATCAATGCGTTGGTGGTCCCTATGGGTTGTCAAACTGAACATTACCCAAATTTTTTAAAATCAATCTTCAACCTGACCAATATTCGGGGTGCCCTGATTACCATGCCACACAAAGTCACTACGGTGGCTTTGTTGGATGAGGTGACACCTACCGTGAAGGTGGCCGGTGCTTGCAATGCGGTGAAGCGCGATGAAAGTGGCCGATTGGTAGGTGACATGTTTGACGGCACAGGATTTGTTCGTGGTGTCAAACGAAAAGGTTTTGATCTTGAAGGTAAGCGAGTCTTGGTCGTTGGGACGGGTGGTGTTGGTTCTGCCATTGCGGCATCCCTTGCTGCAGAAAAAATTGCATTGATCAGTTTGTTTGATTTGAATACAGCTTCCTCTGAAGCCCTGGGCCACCGCTTGCAATCGGTGTATCCGCAGATTCAAGTCAAGCTTGGATCAAATGCGCCAGAGGGTCATGATTTGGTGGTTAACGCCACGCCGATGGGCATGAATGAAGGTGATCCATTGCCTTTGGATGTCTCTCGCATTGCACCTGAAACATTTGTGGGTGAAGTCGTCATGCGTCAAGAGATGACGGCCTTTTTGCAAGCGGCCAAAAACCGAGGCTGTAAAGTTCAGGTAGGCTCTGACATGTTGTTTGAGCAAATTCCTGCGTATTTAGAATACTTTGGGTTGAAAAAAAGCACTGCCGAAGTTCTTCGAAGTGTGGCCCGTCTGGCTTAATCCAACAACCTGGTTGCACCAAGCGGTTTTGCATCGCGCCGCACCTCTGCCAAAATGGACCTAGCGAGCGCGTTAATTTTTTGAAGGGTTGACATGAAAAATCGAAAATTAGGCCCATTTCAAGTCAGTGAAATTGGATTGGGTTGCATGAACCTCAGCCATGCCTATGGCCCGCCTGTATCGTTCGAACAGGCAGAGCGGGTTTTATTGAGTGCGTTGGACCGAGGAGTGACCTTTTTCGATACGGCCGCCTTGTATGGCATGAGTGCCAACGAAACATTGGTTGGCAAGGTTCTTAAAAGTCATCGGCAAAAATTCACGTTGGCCAGTAAATGTGGCATGACGGGGGTCGACGTCAATGGCGACGGTAAGTTGGTCCGTGTGATTGATGGCCGACCCGAAACCATTCGCCAAACTTGTGAAGCTGCACTGAAGCGTCTGCAAACCGATGTCATCGATCTTTACTATTTGCACCGCTGGGATAAAAAAGTGCCGATTGAAGACAGCGTGGGCGCATTGAGCGATTTGGTTCGACAAGGCAAAATCCAAACCATTGGTCTTTCAGAAGTTTCTGCAGTGACGTTGAAAAAAGCGCATGCAGTGCATCCCATCACTGCCGTGCAAACCGAATACTCTTTATGGACGCGCAATCCAGAAATTGCAGTGTTAAAGGCCTGTCAAGAAATAGGTGCCAGCTTTGTTGCTTTCAGTCCTGTGGCCAGAGGATTTTTATGCAGTGAGTTAGACGTCGGTGCTTTTGACGCCAAAGACATTCGAAGATCGATGCCCAGATTTACGGCGGAAAACTATGCGGCCAATTTCAAGTTGTTTGCACCCTACCAGCAACTGGCGCATGAGGCGGGTTGCACGGCTTCACAATTGGCACTGGCGTGGCTTCTCCATAAATCGGAGCACATCATTCCAATCCCTGGAACCACCAGTGTCGCTCATTTGTTAGAAGATTTGACTGCCTCTGGCGTAGTGTTGAGTGTCGACCTGATGCAAAAGTTAGACCAACTGATCAATGAAAAAACGGTGATGGGCAGTCGTTACAACGCGCAATCTAACCTTGAAGTGGACACCGAGGTTTTTAACCACTCGGTTTAATCGGTTTCAGTGCCCTAGCGCCTCAATGAGGGCCCTTCGATGGGCATGCCTTCGGCTCGCATTTTCAAAAAAAGTTCCAGTTGTCGAAGTTCCCGACTGCCCGGCAAAGGCACATTGGCCTGTACGCCCGAATAACACGCACGAAGACGCCGATCAATGCTTCCCATGCTTTGCCAGCTCATTTTGAAGATAGGGAAGCCCGTTGGGTTTCCAGGGGAAATAAGGTCGGTCTGCATTCTCTTGCCCACGTTCTGATCATGGCAATGTGTGCAAGCCAGATTCATGCGACCAATTCGTTGGGTGTAGAGCTGAGCACCTGCATTGAGTTCCGACTGCCATTCCTTGCTTGCATTGAGAGGCGGCTGTAGGGTAAAACTTTGAGGCATGCTTTGCTGATGCAAGACGGCGCTCAAAGCCAGTAAGTTTGAATCTTCAAGGCCATTGAATGTTTCTGAGGTGCGCTTGGAGCACTCTAAGATTTGATCTTCTAGGTTGATCAATTTTTTAAATTTTGACGACCATTTAGGGAATTGAGTTGCCAGAGTTTTGTGATCTTCTAGTGCGCCATGGCATTGTTGGCACGAAGTTTTAGAACCTGAAGACGACCATATCGCTTTGCCTTTTTCTAGCCACAGGCTAATTGGATTTGCAATGGGATCGTTCTGCATCGCAAGCATCGAGGCGCTTAAATAAGCATTGCCACTTTTTGGATTCACAGGTTGGCTGGCCGCTGGCTGGCTGAGGGCAGGCAAGCTTGTGCATAACAACACGACACTGAAAATCCAATCTAAACGCATGCGACAAACCATATGCGCTATCGCCAGGTCGACATCGTGTTGAGTACTTGCTGAATTTGTACTTTGTCCAATAAATTTTGTTTGTTGACCACGGCCGTCAGTCCGTCATGGGCCCCAAAGGGCGGCATGAGAGTGTCAGGTTTGATTTTTCGTGCATCGACGATCCATTGTTTAAGTTCTTCTTGATTGAGCCTGGCGCCAACGCCATGCAAGCTGGGCCCAAACGTGCTGGAGATGCCTTGCCTACCCGGCAATTCATGACACGCCACACAATTTCCCTTGAATTTGTTGGTCATGATTTCATAGCCTGGGCCAACGGTTGAATTTATGGCTTCCGCTGAGCTGAGCTTGCTGAAAAGCGCGCAAATAAGGATGAACAGGACTCGCATGGTCACATTGTGTCATCGTCCCTTGCCTTTGTTCAAAAGACGTTTTGAGCTTGGTATTAAGGGTTATCCCGTATCTCTGAGTGTCGCTTTCAAAGCTGTAAACATGCATAATATTTCCAGTCTGAGCGGTCGGTTAATTCCTTTGCGGTATTGATGCTTCTCAATTTTCTCAGTGCTTTAAGGCCCGCCAGGGTCCACATCAAATGACCACCGTTCTCCAAAGTTTTGTCGCCGGCCGTTGGGTCGGTACCCAGCCCGCACAAGTGCTCCACAGCGCCATCAATGGCACAGAGGTGGCTTTTTCGCATGCGGAGAGCCTTGACTTTGCAGAAGCCCTTGAATATGGACGTACCACGGGCTTGCAGGGCATGTTGGCCCTGGATTTCCAGCAACGCGCTGCGATTTTGCGTGCTTTGGCCAAATACTTGGGCGAACGCAAAGAAGAGCTTTATGCCATTTCTGCCCATACTGGTGCCACGCGCATTGACTCTTGGATTGACATCGAAGGCGGCTCTGGCACGCTGTTTGCCTACGCGGGTATGGCCGCAAGCGAATTGCCCAGTGGGAATTTGATTCACGAAGGCCCGGTTGCTTCTTTGGGGAAGAAAAACACCTTTGCTGGAACCCATATCTTGGTCCCTCGGGGTGGCGTGGCCGTTCACATCAATGCATTTAACTTTCCTGTCTGGGGCTTGTTGGAAAAATTTGCACCGACTTTCTTGGCCGGTATGCCTTGCATCGGCAAACCTGCCACAGCCACCAGCTACCTCACTGAGGCATTGGTGCGCATGATCGACCAATCTGGCATCCTGCCAAAAGGTGCATTGCAACTGGTCATTGGCAGCACCGGTGACCTGCTCGATCGCTTGGATGTGGCTGACGTGGTTACTTTCACCGGCTCGGCCGACACCGCTGCCAAACTGCGCGTGAACCCCAATGTGATTCGCAATAGCATTCCATTCAATGCAGAAGCTGATTCTTTGAACTGCGCCATCTTGGCCGATGATGTCAACCCGGATGACGAAGAATTCGATTTGTTCGTGAAAGAAGTGGTGCGTGAAATGACCGTGAAAGCCGGCCAGAAGTGCACCGCCATTCGCCGCGCCATCGTGCCCCGCAAACACCTTGATGCCGTGGCAGAAAAAATCAAGGCTCGCCTCGCCAAAGTGGTGGTGGGTGATCCTTCGGTAGAGGGTGTGAAGATGGGCGCGTTGGCCTCCAAGTCTCAACAAGCCGACGTGGCTGAACGTGTGGCATTGTTGCGCCAAAGTGCCGAGCTGGTGTGCGGCGGCGATGCCAATTTCAGCTGGGTGGGTGAGGGTGTGGCCAACGGTGCGTTCTTCCAACCTACTTTGCTGCTGTGCCAAAAACCTTTGAGCGTCGACAGTGTTCATGACATAGAAGCTTTTGGCCCTGTCTGCACGCTCATGCCCTTCGACAACATGGAAGAAGCCATGGCCTTGGCAAAGCGTGGCAAGGGCAGCTTGGTGGGCTCTTTGATCACTAAAACGCCTTCAGTGGCAGCGCAGGTGGTGCCTCGCTTGGCGGCCAACCATGGTCGTTTGCATGTGCTCGATCGCGAGTCAGCAGGCGAATCGACTGGCCACGGGTCACCTTTGCCATCTCTCAAGCATGGCGGACCTGGTCGTGCCGGCGGTGGAGAAGAGTTAGGCGGTATTCGCGCAGTGACTCACATGATGCAACGTGCCGCGGTGCAAGGTTCTCCTTCGATGTTGACCGCTGTCACACGCGAGTATGCACGCGGTGCCAACGTCATTGAAACCGGCACGCATCCTTTCAAACGTCACTTCGAAGAACTGCAAATTGGTGAGTCCTTGTTGACAGCTTCCAAGGTCATTGGTGAAGCCGATGTGAAAGCCTTCGGCGAACTCACTGGTGACATGTTCTACATGCACTTTGATGACGCAGCGGCCAAGGCATCTGCCTTTGGCAAACGCATTGCTCACGGGTACTTGGTGCTGTCGGATGCGGCGGGCTTGTTTGTGGTGGCAGAGCCAGGCCCCGTCTTGGCCAACTATGGCTTGGACACCCTGCGATTTGTAAAACCTGTCGGATTGGGCGATAGCATTCAAGTCCGCCTCACTTGCAAACGCAAGATCGACCGCAACAAAAAGGATGCCAATGGCCAAGGGCAGGGGGTTGTGGCTTGGGATGTGGAGGTGACCAATCAAGACAAGGAATTGGTGGCCAGCTATGACATCCTCACCTTGGTTGCCAAGAAGGGTTAAGCCGTGAGGTCTTGAAATCCCCTACAAAAATTGGGCCTAAAAGAAGCTTGGATTGGCAATCTAGATGACTTCATTTCTAATCAAGCAATCGTTGGGGAGTAGCTCAATTTCTTCGTGCTCAGTACAGCCATCAGGCGCACGTCGAGATCAACAAATCGTCATTACGGAGTTTTTACTTCCGGTTTGTTGGGCATATAACTGATTCATTACAAGCAAAGCAAGACCTTCGATCTCTCGTGTTGCACGTGCCTTTTGGCACTGCAGCTGTACTGATCGTTATTGAAGGTCTTTCATGGAATTGTTCTCAATGCCATGGTGGTCAGCGTTGCTGGCCATCATTCTCATAGATTTGGTTTTAGCTGGCGACAACGCCATCGTCATTGCGCTTGCTGCGCGCAACCTCCCTCCGGAACATCAAAACAAAGCCATCATGTGGGGCACCGTGGGCGCCATTGTGATCCGCTCTGCCATGACCGTCGGTGTTGTCTGGCTCCTCAAAATTCCTGGCCTGATGTTGGTAGGAGGCTTGGGCCTCTTGTGGATTGCCTACAAGCTCATCACGGATACGTCTGAGGGCGAACACCAAGGCGGTACCGCCACAAC
>JBIKOZ010000206.1:0-3913 GCA_044357745.1 Limnohabitans sp.
TTTCTAAGGTGCATTTCCAAGGCACAATGTGAGCCATGCTAGATGTCTTGCAGGTCACCTTTCCGTTCTTCGCCTTGGTTTTGTGCGGCTACATCGCAGCGCGCCGAAAAATGTTGCCCTTTGAGGCCATTCCTGGCTTGAACGGCTTCGTGCTTTACTTTGCCTTGCCCTGCATGTTGTTCCGCTTCGGTGCCAGCACGCCCATTGCACAACTCTTAGATGCCGGTGCTTTTTCCATGTATTTGTTTTGCGCCTTGGTCATGGTGGCTTTTGTGGTGGCTGTCACGCTCAACAAGCGCATCGGTTGGAACGACGCAGCTTTTGGTGCCTTGGTGGGCGCATTTCCCAACACAGGATTCATGGGTGTTCCACTGTTAGTCGCTTTGTTAGGCCCGGCGGCTGCGGGGCCAGCCATCGTCACCATCGTCATTGACATGGTCATCACCACGTCCTTGTGCATTGCGTTGTCCCGACTCGACAGTGCCGGCGAACAGGGCGTGGGCCCAGCTGCTAAAAATGCTTTGTGGAGCATGGCCAAAAACCCCCTGCCGTGGTCCATCTTATTGGGCACTTTATTCTCTGCATTCCAAGGCGAACTGCCCTCGCCTGTTGCCAAGACCGTGGCACTGTTGGCCGATGCCGCCTCACCCGTCGCCTTGTTCACGATTGGTGCCGTGCTGGCGCGTTCACAAAAAATTGCACACCACGAACAGCATGGCCCTTTGACATGGAAAGACTACGTGCCTGTGGCGCTCATCAAATTGTTCTTGCATCCATTGCTGGTCTTGGCGGTGGGCTTGGCGGTCATCTCCATGGGTGTTCCCATTGATGTGTTCGCGCTCAAAGTCATGGTGCTGGTGGCCGCATTGCCCAGTGCCAGCAATGTCTCCATGTTGGCTGAACGCTTTGGCGCCGACAACGGCCGCATCGCCAGAATTATTTTGGTCTCTACGGCTGCCGCGTTTTTGACTTTTTCGGGCGCGGTGGCGCTGCTCAAATAATCACATCATCAAATGGCCAAGGGGTCAACATCGACCAGCCATCGAATTAATCCTTTGTGTTCTGGTGCAGATCTAGATTCATGCAGCACATGTTGCAAGATCTCTAAAGTTTTGTGCAGGGCTTTTCTCGAGGGGCATTCAAGCAGCATTTGTGCGCGCTCTACATTGGCCACACGCTGGATGCTCAAGGGCACCGCAGGAAACAAACTCACTTCGGCAACCAGCGCGGCGTCCTCTTCGCTCAATTCACTGAGAAATTCTTGCAGGCTTGCGTGACCATGATTTAAGAAAGCTTGCGCCACCCCTTGGGTTCTGGCGTCGCTGCGAATCAGCGCTTGAAAGCTGTGTGGCGGAAGACCTGCTTCCAATCGCTCCTTCAATTGCTGTTCGGCAAATGCAGGGTAGTCATGTTTTTTGAGGGCTTCAAACAAAGCATGTGAGGGGTGAAACGTTTGGACCCACATTTCACTGCTGGCACTTTGTGCAGCGTCTCGCCCAGCACGGCCACCCGCTTGCATCAGCAGCGCAAACAATCGCTCAGGCGCCCTGAAATCACTGGAGAACAATGCGCCATCGGGATTGATGGCCGCCACCAGCGTAATGCGCCTAAAGTCGTGTCCCTTGGCGATCATTTGCGTGCCCACCAGCACATCGACTTCACCGCTGTGCACCCCTGCCAACTGCGCTTCAAGCGAGCCCTTCAGCTTGGTGCTGTCGGCATCAATGCGCATCACCTTGACGGGCTGACCATCAGGCCGCTTGACGTCCACCAATAACGCCGCCAAATGCTCCTCGAGTTGCTCGGTGCCGCGACCCATCGGGGCAATGTCGGCATTGCCACACGAGGGGCAAGCGCGCGGCACATTTTGCGTGAAGCCGCAATGATGACAGCGCAGGGTGCGGTCAATTTTGTGAAACACCCTGAAAGCACTGCAATGCGAACATTCACTTTTCCAGCCGCAATCGGCGCAGTGCAGAACAGGGGCATAGCCGCGTCGATTTAACAACAACATGCTTTGCTCGCCCTTGGCCACACGCGCTTGAATGGCCGCCATCAGGGGCGCCGATAAAACTGTTTTGCGCGGCTGGTGGTTCATGTCGACACGGCGCACAAATGGCAATTGCCCCGCACCTATTCGCGTGGGCATTTCTAAGCGCAGGTATCGACCACCCTCTTGGGCGGGGCGGCTGTGGTGCCAACTTTCAAGGGAAGGTGTGGCCGATCCCAAAATCACTTTGGCGCCTTCTAGGCGGCCGCGATAAACCGCCAAATCACGCGCTGAATAACGCGCACCCTCTTGTTGTTTGTAGCTGGCGTCATGCTCTTCGTCCACCACAATCCATTTCAAGTTTGGCATGGAGGCAAAGACCGCCATGCGAGTTCCGAGAACAATGCGCGCGCTGCCTTTGTGTGCCGCCAGCCAACTCTTCAAACGTTGTGGCCCCGTCATGCCACTGTGCATGGACACCACGCCCTCAGCGCCAAACCGGGCCTTCACTCGTTCTTCGAGCTGCGGCGTTAAATTGATCTCGGGCACCATCATGAGCGCTTGCGCTTGAGGGTCTTGTGCCAAGCTGCGCGCAATGGCCTGTAAATAAACTTCGGTTTTCCCGCTGCCCGTGGCACCATGAATCAGAAAAGGACCGTTGCTTTCTGCCATTTGAGACAGCACGTGGCTTTGTTGTTCAGACAAGGGCCAGGGCGGTTGCAATGAAGCCTCAATTTGTTCAAGGCTGACCTTGTGTTTTTGAAGGCGTCTGTCCAATTGCGCCGGTGTGAGATCGCGCAATTGAGGCGGCAATGCGGCCATGGCCACTTCGCCAATCGACCTTTGGTAATACTGCGCCGCAAACTGTACCAATTGCCGCCAATGCAAACTCATGGGCGTCACGCCCTCTAAAACTGCCGCAATGTTTCGAACTTGATGCGCAGCCATGTTAGGGGGCGCTGTGTCATGAAGTCCCCAAACCACGCCCAACACTTCACGGCTGCCAAATGGCACCCGCACCAATGCCCCTGCAAGCACCTGTAAATCAGTGGCGTAGGTGAGTAAGCCGCTCACTTGGCTGTGGGCTGGCGCTGAAACCGCGACATCAAGCCATTTCTGCATTCACAACCTTGTGTTGACGCTAACCGATGTTAAAGATCTTAATTCTGACGGCTCGTAGCTCATAAAATTTCTGGGAAACACGGGTAAGTTGTTGTTTTTCATGATCTTTAGAAGGTGTCCCAAGAAACTGTGGATAACTTTGTTGAAAACCCTGCAAGATGCCTCGCAAAGCCTTGAAAAATAAGGGTTTGATTGGATTGCTTGCGAACTGAGCATAAAGATAAATCTGAACAAAATCAATGACTTATGAAAAATGGCCGCGTCGTGTAGGCGACGCAAAGCGTCAGAGAATTTTAAAAAGCGAGAGGTGAACTTTTGTGCATAAGTCAATAGAAAAAACCCAAAAATATTTAAATTTTTGGGTTTTTTTGCTTGATTTCTGTGCAAGGAATTCGGCCACCCAGAAAATCATTGGCGCAAGGCTTTGGAATGGCTGTGAACCGCTTCGACCAGCGCAGAAACATGCTCTGGCGGCGTAAATTGGCTGATGCCGTGGCCCAAATTGAAGATGTGCGTAGGGCCCGTGCTTTGGGTGTCGGTATGAGGCTTGCCGAAACTGTCTAAAACGCGATTTACTTCTTTTTGAATTTGAGCCGGGGGTGCAAACAAAACATGGGGATCAATGTTGCCTTGCAAGGCTTTTCCGGGGCCATTCACGGCGCCGCCCACCAATTGGCGAGCGCGGGCCAAGTTCATGGTCCAGTCCAGTCCCAAGACCTCGCAATCTAGACGGCCCATCTCCTCCAACCACAGGCCACCGCCCTTGGTGAACACAAGCCGTGGAATCTGTGCCCCGTTGTG
>JBIKOZ010000058.1:0-7558 GCA_044357745.1 Limnohabitans sp.
GCCAATACTTTGGCGGTGTAGGCCAGGCTGAATTCTTGAAACGCCGCGTCGGCCAAGACGCCGCCCCAGCTGTCAAAAATCATGACGGCTTGCGCACCCGCCTCAATTTGAGTGTTGAGGTAGGTGGCCACAGCTTGTGCGTTGACTTCAAGCACACGGTGCATCAAATCAGGACGCCCGTAAAGCATGGACTTGACCAAACGGTAGTCGTCCGAGCCTTTTCCCTCCACCATGTAGCAGGCTAAGGTCCAAGGACTGCCAGAAAAACCAATCAGGGGAACGCGACCGTTCAGTGCTTTGCGAATGGAAGTGACCGCATCAAACACATAGCGCAGCTTGGCCATGTCGGGCACGTGCAATTCGGCCACAGCGGCTTCGTCTCGGACTGTCTTTGCAAATCGAGGTCCCTCGCCCAGTTCAAAGCTCAAACCCAAGCCCATGGCATCGGGGACCGTCAGAATGTCGCTGAACAAAATGGCCGCATCAAGGGGGTAGCGCGCCAAGGGTTGCAAAGTCACCTCGGTGGCAAAGTCCACATTGGTGGCGAGCCCCATGAAGCTGCCGGCTTTAGCGCGAGTGGCGCAATACTCTGGCAAATATCGACCCGCTTGTCGCATTAGCCACACGGGTGTGTGGTCAGTCGCTTGGCGCAAGCAGGCGCGTAAAAAGGTATCGTTTTGTAGCGGTGCGAAACTGGCAGAGGTCATAAAAATTAAGTCTTTTCAATCGGGCTGAGATATTCTCGCAGACAGGCGCCCCCCAAAACATCAATTGACAAGGGTCGATGCAAATTTAAGGCGCGGTTTTAACTTGACCCAGGGCATTTTGAACTTCCTTGACTGAAGGCAGTTCAGACAGAATCACGACGGGTGCCCCTGGGGCATACCAGGCATAGACCGGCAAACCATTGCGGCCCAATTCGTTCAGCGCTTTTGTAATGGCGGGGTCATACCGCGTCCAGTCTGCCCTTAAAAGCAGGACCTTCTTTTGGGCAAAGTCATTCAGCAATGCCGCATCGGCAAAGGTGGTCTTCTTATTGAATTGACAGGTGACACACCAAGCGGCTGTGAAGTCCACAAACACGGGACGGCCTGCTTGACGAGCGCCAGAGACTTTTTCTGCAGACCAAGCCTCCCAAACCACGGGCTGAGGAGGGGCTGCAGCACCACCAGAGCCAGTGGCACTGACCGCGCTGGGCGGGTCGACCTGCGTGTTTTCCCATGTACCGGTCTGCAGGCCGAGCACCCAGACAAGCCAAATGGCCGTGGCATACATGGGCAGGGCCATGATGTGGCGGAAGGTGGCCATCCAAGCCCCTGGGCGTGGCAGGAATCGAACCCAAGTGGCACTGAATGACACCAAAATAAACGGCAGCGCCATGCCGATGCCCATGAAGCCGAAGATGGGCAAGGCCTGCCAAGTTGGAAAGCCAATGGCCAAGCCCAATGAGGCGCCCATGAAGGGGGCCGTACAAGGCGACGCAATGAGGACCGCAAAAACACCCGACCACAGGGCGTTGGTTGCGGGGTGGGCCCATTGAAAACTGGAGACCGAACTGGGCACAAAGGATCCAAACTCAAACAGCCCCGATAAGTTCAAACCTATCACAACAAACATGAAGGCCAATGCGCCGACGACCCAAGGCGATTGCAATTGGAAACCCCAGCCCAATTGCGATCCTGCGGCGCGCAGACCCAACATCACGCCGCCCAGAAATAAGAAAGAAACCAAGACACCGACGCTGAATGCCCACGCCGAAAGTCGCATCTCTTTGGGACGATCAGCTTGTTGTGTGATGCTTAACAACTTGATGGCCAAGACGGGAAATACGCAGGGCATGAAATTCAATAAAACACCGCCCAAAAAAGCACCCAGCAAAGCCAAGACCCATGTAGCAAATGGGGCTGCATTCAAAGCGCTTGCTGCCGCGGCTGCTGTGTTGCTTGGGTCATTGCCTGTTGCCTTCAGGTCTTGGGTAAATTCTTGCCACTGTCCTTGCACGGGTGTCTCAAAAGTCCACTGCAGCCCCGTGGGCGATTTGGCCGTGCCCTGCACCAGCAACCATGACATCCGCCGAGGGCTGTCCATGCGCTCACTGGAAACTTGGACAATGACGTCGACTTGATTCGAAGTCGTGTCATTTGAGTTTTGAATTTGCGGCGACGCACTGTTGAGGACCACATTGGCAGTCTGCGGAAAAATGGTCCACGGGCCATTGCTTAATTCAGGAGGCAGTCCCGCCACTTTCAATTGAACAGATCGGCCGTCGCTCGAGATGACCGCCTGGTGCGCCCCCTTCAAAACTTGGGCTTGCTGAGAAAGCGTTTTTTGAAACGCTTCAGCTGCCATCGAGGTGGTGCTGTGAAGCGGTACGCTGAGACTGAAATCACCCTCTTGGGGGATGCATTCTTGTTTGCAAACCAGCCAATTGGCGTGCAATTGAAATTGCACCTCAGCAGTGGCCTGCGTAGTTTTAAATTGGGGGCTAATTTTGAAGGGGGTCACCAACATGACGGTGCCTTCGTAGCCAAAATTGGCCAGAGTGCCGATCGGGATTTTTTTGGGGGCAGGCCAAATTAAATCGCCAGCCACAATACCCGCTGGCAAGGTCCATTGAAGGTCAGTGGGCAATCCAGAATCACCTGGGTTGCGCCAATAGGTATGCCAATCGGCTTGGTGCAGCAATTGCAAACCCAACCAAATTGTCTCGCCCGCTTGAATGCCTCGAGGCGCGTTGACAAACAAGGAGGCCTGAACTTGAGGCGTTTTGACGACATTCCCGACGGCCTGGCGTGCAGATGGGGTGCCCAAAATTTGGGTTTGCGCCTGCACGGCGAAGCTGAAAATCACGCCCAATGCGGCCCAAGCCAGTGCCTTGAAAAGCTTCAAGGCAGCCGACACAGCAAACACCTGAAACGACACCTGAAACGGCACCTGAAACAACACCAGAAACAAAGATCGAGCTTGTTGCAAAGGCAAAGGCAAAGTTAACAATTTAGCGTGAAATAACAGCATGAAATAGGTCAATTGGCAAGGGCACTGAAAGAATAACGCCACTCTACACCTCAAATTCCTTTCCCCAACTTCGCGGGTCTATTAAACTGCCAGCTTAGTCAACGGGCTCTCCATGTCACCCTCCACTTATTTTTGGTCAGATCTCAACACTCAAGACTTCGCAAGTTTGAACAAGTCGCGTGCCATTGCGGTGTTGCCTTTGGCCGCCACTGAGCAGCATGGGCCGCACTTGCCCCTGTCGGTCGACACAGACATTGTGAATGGCTTGGTGCGCATTGTGATGCCCATTTTGAAAGAAGCCGCCCCCGACCTGCCCGTCTATTTTTTACCCACTCAAGCCATCGGTTTGAGCCCTGAACATGCCGCCTTTCCTGGCACCCTGACACTCAAGCCAGAAACCTTGATGCGATTGTGGACAGACATTGCCGAGTCGGTGAGTGCAGCGGGCATTCACAAGCTGGTTTTGTTCAATGCCCATGGTGGTCATGTGGGTGCCATGGATGTCGTCTCGCGTGATTTGCGAGCCCGGCTGGGCATGTTGGTGTACAGCGTGAGCTGGTATCAGCTGCCGCTGCTGAATGCGCAAGGCAAAGATTTAAACGCCTTGTTTTCAGACCATGAACACAGGTTTGGTGTTCATGCGGGAGAGGTTGAAACTTCGGTCATGCTGGCGCTGAAGCCTGAATCCGTTCAGATGGACAAGGCACAAAATTTTCTCTCCACTTCAGAGGAAAGATCCGCAAAGTTTTCTATTTTGGGGAATGGCAAAAGCGCCAAGTTGGCTTGGCAAATGCAAGATTACAACGCTGCGGGTGCAGCAGGCAATGCAACTGCAGCCACTGCAGCCAAAGGCCAAGCGCTGTTGGACGCTGCTGGCCGGTCGCTGGCCCAGTTGTTGGTAGAAATTGACCAACTGCCAGCCGACATTCTTAAATCTTAAATCTGAGGTAACTGCAGCTCGCAACTGCCTGGCAGAATTTGTTTGGGATATTCGCGCGTTGCATCTAAACAACCGCCACTTTGATAAACGCCTTTGGCGTCCCGCATTTTCATCATCCTCTGCGTCACAGACTGAAGCTTGACTGGATCAACCAGCGTATCGGCAACGCAGGCATCCACCACCGCTTCATCAATCCAAGGCTCACCGTTTTCTTTGATCTTCAGACCATCACGCCAGTGGTAAACCTCAACACATTTACGGAGCAAGGTGTAGGGTTGATCGCGTTTCCAAAAATTACTGAACAAACCGCCGCCCATGTAAATGACCCACGAGCCTTCGTAGCCTGTGACGTCCGAAGATGCCTCGTCTGGGTTGCGAAACCACAGCCTGTCACCTGGAACAAAAAAATGACTTGGCAAAGGTTCTTCAAGCGAGCCATATTCATGCAAAAAAACGTCGTGAAATTGCCCCGATCGCACGGCATGGACTTCATTTAATTTTTGCAAGCGACCCAGCAATTCTGGGTGGTGTGTGGCAGCTTCCTGCGCCAGCCCTAACAGAATGACATATTCGGAAGCGCGATAACACGAAAAATCGTAGAGCTTGCCAGTGGCTTCAGGTTGAGTGGTGCCGACCAAGGCCTCGATCAAGTTTTGGCCTGACTGCAACACAAACCCCGCCTCTTCCACGTAGCGCCAAAAGTGATCTGGACGTTCTGCGGCGCCGGTATTGAATGCAAGCGCTGTTTTTCTTGCCGCCAGCGCAATATTTTCGCGAACCCTTAGGCCGCTGGCCAAGGCTTCAAGTGAGTCAAATGCAAAGCCGATGGGACTGACCAAAAGTGCCCACAAAATTTCTTGCTTAAGTTGAGCGGCGATGGCGTGAAAAGAGAGGGTGTTGCTGTCTGGTGCAAACGTGGCCATCCAAGCATCGCTCATGCGGCATTGAAGTCCACCGGGAACGGCAGCCAGTTGGAGCCCATCTGTAATGCCATGCGATTTAAAAAATTCGAGGCATTCGGCAGGCTTGCATTTGCCCACTTTCACGCCTTCAACATTGAAGTGCTGCAAAAAGGATGCGGGCGCAATCTGCATAAGAGGCATTCTTACAACAATCTACAAATACAGCTATCGGTAAAAACGCTAAAGAAACGACAGGGCAATCAAAGCTGAATGCTCAGGCGTAAGTGATCCAAGCTTGATGTTCTTCGCTGTCTAAGTGTGGCAGGTTATTGAACGAGAGCAGCATGTGCCTTTTCGCCGTGAATACAAACTCTGCAATGGCCGTATTGCGAATGCGCAAGTTGAGTTCAATCGCTGTGTCCGCAGGTGCGCCAAGCACCCACCCCACTGCCGTTGAAATGGGACCACCGCTAGACACAACCAAGACGCGGCCTTGGTAGTTTTCTCTGACATATTGCAAAACTTCCTGGATGCCACTTGAAAATTCTGCGAAGCTGGGCATGCCCTTCGGTTTTGATTCCCCCGCTGTCCATTTTTGCAACGCCGACCGCAATAACCTGAAGTGATGTTTGTACATTTCTGGCGAGTCGGGTTTGGGCAAGGGCTCTGGATGCACCGTTTCAATCAGGGCATGGCTGTCATACTCATTCAGTGCGGGCCAGATTTCAGGGGCCATGTTCAGTTGGGCGCCCTCTGCGATGGCCTCCCAAGTTTGCCGATGCCGCTTCAGGCTGCCCATCAACACCGCATCAAATTGAAGCACATTGGACCTGGAGGGCGTGCTGGCAGCTGCGCGCCAATATTCGCCCAAGCGTATACCCTGTTGCTTGCCTAAATCGCTGAGTTGGTCGTAATCGTTGGCGCCGAACGAGGCCTGACCATGGCGCACTAATATCAGTTGTCCCATGGCATGAGTTTATAGCGACTTCAACCGCGCCATGTGTCACCTAGATGATGCCTCTGGCCAAAATCAAAGACTGGTTTGAAACATCCAAATGGCTGTGAAAATTAAGGCCAGTGCCATGCAGCGATTGAAGATGAGAAGACGCTTGCCCTGTAAAAGCCATTCGCGCAGCAAACTGCCCATCAGCGCATAGAGCAAATTACTGAACAAGCCAAAACTCATCATGAGGGGTAACAAAATTAAACACCGCGCCACAGCATCGTCCTTACCCGCTACCCAACCTGCCACCAAAGACAAAGCCAGCATCCAAGCCTTGATGTTCAAAAATTGCACGGCAACGCCTTGAAAAAAAGTAATGTTCAAGCGATTTGCATCGGCATCTTGCAATGTGTGATTGCCCCAAAGTCGATACGCCATCCATAGCAAATAAAGCGTCCCGCCGGCCATGATGAGCCAGCGCAAGGCTGGCACGGCGAGGACTAAATTCCCCAGGCCTACCATGCACAGTGTGAGCAGAAGGCCCCAACCTATTGGCACAGCCAAGATGAACTTCAGCGCGGCGCGCAAGCCTTGGTTGGCTGCAATGGCGGTTGACAAGGCGGTATTGGGGCCGGGCGTGAAACTGGCGGCTGTCGACAGCACCAACAAAGCCGTCCATTCCTCAGTACTTAAAACCCAGGTCATGATGCTGATAATATTTCCCAGCGCTCAAGGGCCGCCATTAAATCAACATCAATCTGTGCATCTCTTTCATACAAAGCAGTCGCCCTTGCAGGGTCTTTGGCAAACAATTCGCTGTCAGACATGGCTTCGCGAATTTGTTTTTGTTCCTCTTCCAATTCTGCAATCAAGCTTGGCAAGCTTTCTAGCTCTCTTTGTTCTTTGTAGCTCAATTTAACGACGGACTTGGCCGTCGTCTTATCGATTGCTGGCGTCTTTGATGCTGCCGGTGATGCAGCCGGTGATGTTGTGACACCCACCTTGGAAGCAACTTGTGGCGATGTGTTACTGGTTGCCGGGACACCCGCCATTTTGGCCGCAGCCGCTTTGTTTTGCGCTTGAATGGTTTGGCTGCGTTGCGATTGCGTTAGCCAATCTTGCACGGAGCCTTCGTATTCACGCCAAAACCCCGGGCTATCTTCCGTGGCTTCACAGGCAATGATGCTGGTGACCACGTTGTCCATGAAGGCGCGGTCGTGACTCACTAAAAAGACAGTGCCTTCGTAGTCTTGAAGCAACTCTTCAAGCAGCTCTAAGGTGTCAATGTCTAAGTCATTGGTGGGCTCGTCCAGCACCAAGACGTTAGCGGGTCTGGCAAATAAGCGTGCGAGCAACAATCGATTGCGCTCTCCGCCTGACAAAGACTTGACGGGCGACGTGGCGCGTGCTGGCGAGAACAAAAAATCGCCCAAATAACTTTTGACGTGTTGACGCTTGCTGCCAATTTCAATCCATTCACTGCCCGGACTGATGAAGTCTTCTAAAGAGGCTTCCAAGTCGAGTGCATTGCGCATTTGATCAAAATAGGCCACTTGTAAATTAGCACCCTGTCGGATGTTGCCGCTGTCCGCAGCCAGTTCGCCCAGAATCATTTTCAGCAGCGTTGTTTTCCCGGCGCCATTAGGGCCCAATAAACCAATCTTGTCGCCGCGCAACAAAGTGGCCGTGAAGTCTTTCACAATCACTTTGTCAACACCTTCTGGTGAGGAAAAGGTCTTGCACACATCAGTGAGTTCG
>JBIKOZ010000266.1:0-3258 GCA_044357745.1 Limnohabitans sp.
TTGCCTTGCTATCGAGTGCCATTCCCTATAGCTTGGAAATGTATTCACTCAAACACTTGCCCAAACAAACCTTCAGCATCTTGCTCAGTCTAGAGCCCGCCGTCGGTGCATTGGCGGGTTGGCTGGTTCTTTCAGAACAACTCAGCACGCAGCAGCTCTGTGCCATCGGCTTGATCATGGCCGCTTCGATGGGAAGCGCCATGACTGCGGGTCAGCGCAAACCTCATGAAGTGTGAACCGGAAGCTTGGACATTGGCTTGAAGCGGCTCATACCAAAGAGATGACGGCCTTCATGGGTAGCCATAAACTCAATGGCTGGGAAGAAAAATGTTTGAAGCCATGCTTCTCATAAAAGGCAGCCGCTTCTTCATGCTTTGCATCCACCACCATGGCATAAGCCGCAACGTCTGACTGGAAAACGCGCACCAATGCATCCGCTAGCAATGCAGAACCCAAGCCCATTGATTGAAATGTCTCACTGACAGCCAATCTGCCCATTCGCGCCACGGGCACAGTGGGGTAACGGGGCAGTTTTTTGAGCACCTCATTGGGCAAGTCAGCCAACAGCACGCTAGACGCCGCCAAGGTGTAATACCCTGCAACTTGACCATAGGTGTCCACCGCCACAAAACAATGGGTGATATGCCTTCGCATGTCCTGCGTCACTTGTGCTTTGAAGTACCGGTTTAAGTCTGCGTCACCGCACGCAAAGTTATCGCGCAAATGATGGGAAGCTAACAGCTCGACCTTGAAAGACCCTTCTTTCAAGCGAGGTCCAGCAGCTTGCGTCTGTTTTCAAAAGCACGTTTTAAAGCGGCCTTGGGTTTGGCCGGCGCCATCAATGATTTTGCAAATTGCGCTTGATCAACTTGGGCCAACTGAATGAAGTGCGCCTTGGCAAGTGCATCACTGGCCGCATGTTGAACAGCGGCCACCACAAAATCGGTGACAGAGCGGCCCTCTAAGTCGGCCGCCTTGCGGAGCAAGCCGTGCAGATCGTGGCTGATCCTTGCCTCAAGACGTGCCGCAGGCTGAGCTTTGTTCATTTTTTTATCCATTGACAAAGTGTACGGCAAATAGCCGGAAAGTGCGACATCCAGAGATTTTCATCTAGATGATCAACATACTGCACTCATCATAGACATCAGCAAAAAAATAGCAGTGTCATTGGCTTGCACCACGACACGGCGGACATCAAATGTCGATATTGCCCGCGCGCAATGCGTTGCTTTCAATGAAGTGACGACGCGGCTCGACCTCGTCGCCCATCAACATGGTAAACACGCGATCGGCTTCAATGGCGTCGTCAATTTGCACGCGAAGCAAACGGCGCACGGTGGGGTCCATGGTGGTTTCCCACAGCTGCGCTGGGTTCATCTCGCCCAAACCTTTGTAACGCTGACGGCTGGTGGTGCGCTCGGCTTCGCCAATGAGCCAATGCATGGCTTGGCGGAAGTCGTTGGTCTTTTCTTCTTTTTGACGCTCGCCTTCACCGCGCATGACCTTGGCGCCTTCGCCCAACAAGCCGCGGAAGGTGTTGGCGGCTTCTGCCAATGCGCCATAGTCGGCACCGTGCACGAAGTCTTGCGTGATGACGCTGCTCTTGATGTTGCCATGGTGACGACGGCTGATGCGCAGCAAGGGTTTGTCGGTGCGCACATCAAACTCTGCGGTCACTTCGGCAGGGATGCCCGTGGTGTTGAGTTCACGCAACTTGGCTTGCAATGCGGGGGCACATTCAGCGGCGAGATCTAAGTTGTCCAAGTTAAGGGACACGCCATCTGCAATGGCGCGCAAAGCTTCGGCGTCCATGAAGTTGGACAAGCGATGAATGACCGCCTCGGCCACTTGGTGCTTGCGGGCCAAAGATTCCAGTGTGTCGCCGCTCAAGACTTGAGCCGATGCGCCGCCCGTGGAAATGCTCGCCTCTTTCAAAGCGATGCGGAGCAAGAAGCTGTCGAGTGCGGGCGCATCTTTCAAATACAACTCTTCTTTACCGGCCTTCACTTTGTAAAGTGGCGGCTGCGCAATGTAGATGTGACCGCGCTCTACAAGGTCGGGCATCTGACGGTAGAAGAAGGTGAGCAACAAAGTACGAATGTGTGCGCCGTCCACGTCGGCGTCGGTCATGATGATGATGCGGTGGTAGCGCAGTTTGTCAACGTTGAAGTCATCGGTACCGCTCTTGCCGGAGTCTGCGGTGACTTTGCCAATGCCGGTGCCCAGTGCTGTGATGAGCGTAACAATTTCAGTGCTGGTAAGCAACTTTTCGTAACGTGCTTTTTCAACGTTCAAGATCTTGCCGCGCAGCGGCAGAATGGCTTGGAATTTACGGTCGCGGCCCTGCTTGGCAGAGCCACCGGCAGAGTCACCCTCGACGATGTAAATTTCGCACAGTGCAGGATCTTTTTCTTGGCAGTCGGCCAACTTGCCAGGCAAGCCCATGCCGTCAAGCACGCCTTTGCGGCGCGTCATTTCGCGGGCTTTGCGAGCGGCTTCACGCGCGCGCGCAGCTTCCACAATTTTGCCGCACAAAATTTTGGCGTCGTTGGGGCGCTCTTCTAAAAAGTCGCCCAATGCTTTGGCAACGATGTCTTCCACCGGTGCGCGCACCTCGCTGGACACCAACTTGTCTTTGGTCTGACTTGAGAACTTGGGCTCAGGCACTTTGACGCTCAAGACGCAGCACAAACCTTCGCGCATGTCGTCGCCACTGACTTCGACTTTTTGCTTTTTGGCAATTTCGTTTTTCTCAATGTACTTACCAATGACACGCGTCATGGCGGCGCGCAAACCTGTGAGATGGGTGCCGCCATCGCGCTGAGGGATGTTGTTGGTGAAGCACAAAACGTTTTCGTTGTAGCCATCGTTCCATTGCATGGCCACTTCTACACCGATGCTGGTACCAGGAATGCCGCCATAAGAGTCGGCAGGGCGCTCGCCCAAAGCAATGAAGGCATTGGGGTGCAAAACCTTTTTGTTGGCGTTGATGAAGTCGACAAAACCTTTGACGCCGCCGGCGCCCGAGAAATCGTCTTCTTTGCCAGTGCGCTCGTCTTTCAAACGAATGCGCACACCATTGTTCAAGAAACTGAGTTCGCGCAAACGCTTGGCCAAAATTTCGTAATGGAAATCATGGTTTTGCGTGAAGATGTCGGTGTCGGGCAAGAAGTGAACTTCGGTGCCGCGTTTTTCTGTAGCGCCCGTGATTTTCCTGGGCGACACTTCCACGCCATCGACCAGTTCGAGCAAACGGTT
>JBIKOZ010000267.1:0-3234 GCA_044357745.1 Limnohabitans sp.
CGGAGTCAGCCAAGAAAGAAATCTTGGACGGCATTGCCAACTACCAAAAAGACGCGGCTTGATTGACATTTGAGAAACCGATTACTTCGCTTTGAGGGGTGATCGGGCTTCTAAGTTCTCCAAGTAGGCTGAGACACCTTGGCCTTCTTTGTCCAAATATTTTTCCACTGCATCCGCAAAGCCTGAATGCGCTAACCAATGCGCACTGCTGGCTTTCACAGGTAAGAGCGCGCGCGCCATTTTGTGTTCGCCCTGTGCGCCGCCTTCAAACCTTTGAATATGGTTGGCAATGCACCATTGAATGGGTTGGTAGTAGCATGCTTCAAAATGCAGACAATCGACCCTTTCTAGGGCGCCCCAATATCTGCCGTAAGCCACTTTGGTATCTACGCCAATCAGGCTGCAAGCGATGCGTTGCCCATTTCTCTCGGCTACAAACAGAACCCAATGCTGGGGCATGGTGTCTTGCATCCGCTGGAAAAAGTCACGCGACAAATAAGGCGCGTTGCCATGTTCGTAATAGGTTTGGGCGTAGCATTGGTAAAAGAAATCCCAATCTGCAGACTGGATGTCTGACCCAACCCGTGTTTTAAAAGTGACGCCAGCCTCCTGAACCTTTCTCCGCTCTTGTCGAATCTTTTTTCGTTTGACTTGGTTGAGTTGTTCTAAAAAGTGTTCAAAGTCTTGAAATTGGAGGTTGTTCCAATGAAATTGAACGGTGTGCCGACTTAACCAACCGGCGGAGTCTGTGGCTTTGAGGTCGTTCTCTGACAAAAATAAAAGATGCAATGAAGACCATTCTTCCGCTTGCGCGAGCGCCAGCATCGCTTCAATCAGTGCTTTTTGACTACTTTCCGAGTCTGCCAACAACCTAGCGCCAGGGACGGGCGTGAAGGGCACTGCGCCAACTGCCTTGGGGTAGTAGCTCAAGCCATGTCGTTGGTAGGCATCCGCCCAGGCCCAATCAAAGACATATTCCCCATAGGAATGAGGTTTGATGTACAGGGCGACTGCGCCGGCCAAGGTGCCCACATGGGCTGCTGTTTTTGAAGGTGCCTCCGGATCTCCGGGGCGGCGCAGGGTGATAAGTCGGAGTTCCCAGCCGGTTTTTGCGGATGCCGAGCCACTTTCTTCCATGGCGTTCAGGTAGGCATGCCGCATGAATGGGGTGGGCTCAGATTGTCCTTCCAACAAGGCGTCCCACTCTTGCGCATTAAGATTGCGCATTGAACCCAGTACCTCAATGACATAATTGTTGGAATTGAATTCCTTCACCAGTATGACCCTTCAACTTTGTATCGCTCAACTCAATTTTGTCGTCGGTGACATGTCGGGCAATGCCCGCAAAATCATCGACGCAGCACACACGGCGTACGGCCAAGGGACGAGGGTGCTTGTGACCCCCGAATTGGCCATCTGTGGTTATGCCGCGGAAGACCTCTTGCTTCGGCCTGCTTTTATCGATGCCTGCGATGATGCCCTGAAAACAGTGGCCCGTGAGTTGGCTGGGTTAAAAGGCCTGCACGTTGTTGTGGGTCATCCTGAGGGCGGTGGCATTCAAAGTCGAAGCGTTTCGGTGACCCAGCGCTTTAATCGCGCAAGCGTGTTGTGTGAGGGGCGCGTGGTGGCCTCTTATGCAAAGCAAGAATTACCCAACTACCAGGTATTTGATGAGCGTCGATATTTCACACCGGGCAATGCGGCGCTTGTCTTTGAGGTGGAGGGCGTTAAATTAGGCTTGCTGATCTGTGAAGACGCATGGTTTGAGGGGCCAACCCAACTTGCCCGAGATGCAGGTGCACAGGTGCTGGTGGTTCTAAATGCCTCCCCATTTCATGTGGGCAAGGGCCTAGAGCGTGAAGTTCAAATGGGCCAGCGCGTGAAGGAATCTGGCTTGCCCTTGGTCTACGCGCACTTGGTGGGCGGGCAAGACGAGGTGATTTTTGAAGGCAGATCTTTTGCACTCAATGCGCAATCAGAAGTGGTGGCGCGGGCGCCTGCTTTCAAAGAATGTTTGCAATACATCCAGCTGGAAAGCGAAAAGTCGCAACCCACATTGCGCATCACAGGTTCAGAAATTGTGGATGGCAGCGCATGGCAAGAAGATCTTTGGCATGCATTGGTCCTAGGGATTCGCGACTACTTGGGCAAAAATGGATTTCCGGGCGCTATTTTGGGCCTCTCTGGCGGCATTGACTCGGCCTTGGTTTTGGCGCTGGCAGTAGACGCCTTGGGTGCCGACAAAATACATGCGGTCATGATGCCGTCACCCTACACGGCAGACATCAGCTGGATTGATTCTCGTGACATGGTGAAACGCTTGGGCGTTCGTTATGACGAAATTTCGATTGCGCCTCTTTTTGAAGGCTTTAAGTCGGCCTTGAAAGCGCAGTTTGAGGGCTTGGCTGAAGACACGACCGAGGAAAATATACAGGCGCGTGTCAGAGGAACCTTGTTGATGGCGCTGTCCAATAAGACGGGCGCCATTGTGCTCACCACTGGCAACAAGAGCGAAATGGCAACCGGTTACTGCACACTCTACGGCGATATGGCGGGTGGCTTTGCCGTCATCAAGGATGTGGTCAAAACGCAAGTGTTCAAGCTGGCAGAGTGGCGCAATGAAAACGATCCTTATGGCACGGGTCGCAACCCGATTCCAGATCGAATCATCACGCGACCCCCTAGCGCAGAACTTCGCGCAGACCAAATAGACCAAGACAGCCTGCCTCCCTATGAGGTGCTAGATGCCATTGTTCAGCGCTATATGGAGAATGACGAAGGCATCAACGCCTTGGTGGCAGACGGGTTTGATCGTGCCGATGTTGAGAAGGTGACCCGATTGATCAAACTCAACGAGTACAAACGTCGACAATCTCCGGTGGGTATTCGTATCACACACCGAAGTTTTGGCAAAGATTGGCGTTATCCTATTACCAATCGATTTCGAGCTTAATTTTTTTCCGACGGGACCTTATTCATGAAACAAATCACAGCCATCATCAAGCCCTTTAAATTAGAAGAAGTGCGAGAAAGCCTTGCTGAGTGCGGCGTAACCGGCCTCACTGTGACTGAAGTCAAAGGCTTTGGTCGTCAAAAAGGGCACACTGAACTTTACCGTGGCGCTGAGTATGTGGTCGATTTTTTGCCGAAGGTCAAAGTCGAAGTGGCTGTCAAAGACGATGATGTCGATCGTTGCGTCGATGCCATCATCAAAGCTGCGCGCACGGGAAAAAT
>JBIKOZ010000019.1:0-11317 GCA_044357745.1 Limnohabitans sp.
CCATTTGGACTACCTCACGCTGGGCTTGGTGTTGGAAGAAATTGCCGCAGGCGATGGCGGTGTGAGCACCACCATCAGCGTCACCAACTGTCCGGTGAATGCCATTCTCATGCGCTACGGCAACGCTGCGCAACAACAAAAGTGGCTCACGCGTTTGGCGCAAGGCGAACTGTTGGGTTTGTTTTGTTTGACCGAGCCCCACGTGGGCTCGGATGCTTCGGCCATCAAAACAACGGCCACGCGCAAAGGCGATGCTTACGTGCTCAATGGTGTCAAGCAGTTCATCACCAGTGGCAAATATGGCGATGTGGCCATTGTGTTGGCGGTCACCGACAAAGGTGCCGGCAAAAAAGGCATGAGTGCATTCATCGTGCCTACGAGCACACCAGGCTATGTGGTGGCGCGCTTGGAAGACAAGATCGGCCAGCACTCTAGCGACACCGCTCAAATCAATTTTGAAAACTGCGAAGTGCCCGTTGAGAATTTGATCGGTCAAGAAGGCGAAGGCTACAAGATTGCCTTGTCGGCGCTAGAAGGCGGCCGCATCGGCATTGCGGCGCAAAGCATTGGCATGGCGCGCAGCGCCCTGGAAGTGGCCATTGAGTATGCCAAGCAGCGCGAAAGTTTTGGCACGGCCATCATCAACCACCAAGCGGTGGGTTTCAGATTGGCCGAATGCGCCACCCAACTTGAAGCGGCCCGACAACTGATGTGGCATGCCGCCACCTTGCGTGATGCGGGCCTGCCATGTTTGAAAGAAGCGGCCATGGCCAAACTGTTTGCCAGCGAAACCGCAGAAAAAATATGCAGCGCCGCCATTCAAACCTTGGGTGGCTACGGTGTGGTCAGTGACTTTCCGGTTGAAAGAATTTACCGTGATGTGCGCGTGTGCCAAATTTACGAAGGCACCAGCGATGTGCAAAAAATCATCATTCAAAGGGCCTTGGCTTGAGCGATACATGCCCATGCGGGGGGTCGCCCTCTGCGGCCAAGTCAAAGCAAGGCGAAGTTTCGTACCAAGCTTGCTGCGCTCGTTACATTGAGCAGGGCCAGTTGCCGCCCGACGCCTTGCACCTCATGCGCTCGCGCTACACAGCGTTTGTCATGGAAAACGAAACGTATTTGAAGCACACTTGGCAAGCGGCCCATCGACCCAGCCATGTTGAGTTTGATGTGGGTGCTAAGTGGTTGGGACTCGACATCAAAGACTTTGTGCCCACCGGTTTGCCAGAAAGGCACGACACTGCCGAAGTCGAATTTGTGGCCCGCGTGCGGGTGGCTGGCAAAGCCACGCGACTGCACGAGCGCAGTCGTTTTGTGTGCGAAGACGGGCAGTGGTTGTATGTCTCTGCGGTTAGCATCAGCGCATGAATTTCCAAGCCGTCCTCTTCGATTGTGATGGCGTGCTGGTAGACAGCGAGCCCATTACCAACGGCGTCTTGCGCGACATGCTGGAAGAGCGCGGTTGGGCCATGTCCAGGGAAGACTGCTTTCGCTATTTTGTGGGCAAAGCCGTCAAAGATCACAAAGCAGAAATTGAAGCGCGAACCGGTTTGCCTTTGACCGAAGAATGGTTGCATGCTTTCAGATTGCGCCGCAACGAGGCGCTACAAGCAGGGCTGAATGTAATGCCCGGTGCGCACGAGGCCGTGGCCGCTGCTGACGAGTTGACGCATGGCGCCATTGCTTGTGCTTCGGGTGCAGACCGTTTCAAAGTAGAAATGCAGCTGTCGCATGTCAAGCTAATGCCTTATTTTGAAGGTCGAATTTTCAGCGGTCATGAAATGGCCCGCACCAAGCCTGCGCCCGATGTGTATTTGGCGGCAGCTGCGCACCTTGCGTGCAGTCCCGAGAGTTGCCTGGTCATTGAAGACAGCACCGCAGGCATTCAGGCGGGTGTGGCGGCAGGCGCAACCGTATGGGCCTTGTGCACTGACGATAGTTTGGCGCCTTTATTGGTGGAAGCGGGGGCTTCCAAATTGTTCCCTCACATGGGTGTTTTGCCAGAGCTTTGGCGCGGCGCTTTTTCATAGTTTCAAGAACGCTAGGCAATCCGTAGCCTCGTTCTTGCGCATCAGGAGATTTCAAACATGTCGGTGCTTCAAACCCAGCTTAACAGCCGCTCAGCAGAATTTCTAACGAACGCTGCAGCCTTGCAGGCGGCGGTCGATGACCTTCGTGTGCAATTGAAAAAGTCTGCTGCAGGGGGCGGCGAAAAAGCCAGAGCCAAACACGTGGCGCGCGGCAAGCTGCCGCCCCGTGAGCGCGTTCAAATGTTGCTCGATCCTGGCACGCCCTTCTTGGAGTTGGCGCCTTTGGCCGCCCACGCCATGTACCTCAACAAAGATGGCATTGAAGATGCGCCCTGCGCTGGCATGATCGCGGGCATTGGCCGCGTCAATGGGGTGGACTGCATGATTGTGTGCAACGACGCCACCGTCAAGGGCGGCACTTACTACCCGATGACGGTCAAGAAACATTTGCGCGCGCAAGAAGTGGCGCAGCAAAACAACTTGCCCTGCATTTATTTGGTCGACTCGGGCGGCGCCAACTTGCCCAACCAAGACGACGTGTTTCCCGATCGCGAGCACTTTGGCCGTATCTTCTACAACCAAGCCAACATGAGTGCCCTGGGCATTCCGCAAATTGCGGTGGTCATGGGCAGCTGTACGGCGGGCGGCGCGTATGTCCCGGCCATGAGCGATGAAACCATCATCGTCAAAAACCAGGGCACCATCTTTTTGGGCGGGCCACCTTTGGTGAAGGCGGCCACAGGTGAGGTGGTCAGTGCCGAAGATTTGGGCGGCGGCGATGTGCACACCCGTTTGTCGGGCGTGGCCGATCACTTGGCCCAAAACGATGCGCATGCCTTGGCCTTGGCCCGTCAAGCGGTAGGCTCACTCAATCGCCCCAAACATATTCAACTGCAACTGCGCGAACCTGCGGCACCGTTGTACGACAGCAAAGAAATTTATGGTGTGATTCCCGCCGACAGCCGCAAGCCCTACGACGTGCGCGAAATCATTGCGCGCGTTGTGGATGGCAGCGAGTTTGCAGAATTCAAAGCACGCTTTGGCGCCACCTTGGTCTGCGGCTTTGCGCACATTGAAGGCATGCCGGTGGGCATCATTGCCAACAACGGTATTTTGTTTTCTGAGTCGGCGCTCAAAGGCGCGCACTTCATTGAGCTGTGCTGCCAGCGCAAAGTGCCGCTGGTTTTTTTGCAAAACATCACCGGCTTTATGGTGGGTCGCAAATACGAAAACGAAGGCATTGCGCGCAATGGCGCCAAGATGGTCACCGCTGTGGCCACGGCCAAGGTGCCCAAGTTCACCATCATCATTGGTGGCAGTTTTGGCGCGGGCAACTACGGCATGTGCGGCCGCGCATTCGGCCCACGTTTCTTGTGGATGTGGCCCAACGCGCGCATTTGCGTGATGGGCGGCGAGCAAGCTGCGGGTGTGCTGGCCACCGTCAAGCGCGATGGCATTGAAGCGCGTGGCGGTGCATGGAGCGCCGAAGAAGAAGCGTCTTTCAAGCAACCTATTCTTGACCAGTTTGGTGCGCAGTCGCATCCCTATTTTGCCAGCGCACGATTGTGGGACGACGGCGTGATTGACCCTGCAGACACACGCCGAGTATTAGCGCTGGGCTTGTCTGCCTCACAGAATGCACCCATAGAAGACACCAAGTTCGGCATTTTCCGCATGTGATGTTTGAGAGAGCAGCGCATTGATAAAGCACAGCAAAAATAAAGCATCGCATTAATAGAGCACACCATGACCTACACCTTTGACAACAGCTACACCACGCCCGAGCACACGCTGCTGCGCGATCAAGTGGCCAAATTTATTGCTCGCGAAGTTGAGCCCTATGCGCAGGCTTGGGAAGAGGAGGGCAAAGTGCCCCGCGAGGTACTGCGCAAGATGGGTCAAGCCGGGTTGCTTGGCTTGATGTACGACCCCGAGTTGGGCGGCGGCGGCGCCGATGCCATGGCCAACTTGGTGTTTGCCGAAGCTTTGTCGCAGTCTACGTTTGCGGGCTTCATCATCACGGTGCTGGTGCACACCGACATGGCCAGCCCGCACTTGCACCATGCAGGCACTGCCGCGCAAAAAGCCAAGTACATGCCGCGCATTACTTCGGGTGATTGCATTACCGCTGTGGGTGTGTCAGAACCCGGCGCAGGCTCTGATGTGGCCGGCATTCGCACCACCGCCAAGCGTGATGGCGAGCATTGGGTGCTCAACGGTACCAAGATGTTCATCACCAACGGCGTGCATGCTGACCTGTACTTCATTGCCGCCAAAACTGGTGATGCGCGTCACGCCATGTCGATCTTCATCGTGGAAAAAGGCACACCTGGTTTCAGTGTGGGCCGTGCGTTGAACAAAACCGGCTGGTTGTCGTCTGACACGGCCGAGCTGGTGCTCGACAACGTGCGCATTCCAGACCATCACTTGTTGGGTGAAGAGAACAAAGGCTTTTATTCGGTCATGAAAAATTTTCAGACTGAGCGCATTGCCTTGGCCGCCATGGCCATTGGCCACTGCACACGGGCTTTAGAAATTACCTTGGACTACGTGCGCCAACGCCCAGCCTTTGGCGGCACCTTGTGGGATAAGCAAGTGATTCGCCAGCGCTTGGCCATGCTCGATGCCAAAACGCGATCAGCACGTCAATTCATGTACCACTGCGCTTGGGGCGTCACGCAAAACAAAGACATCGTGCAAGAGGTGTCCATGCTCAAAGCCTTGACGGGCGAGCTGGTCAATGAAGTGGTGCAAACCTGCCAGCAGTTCCATGGCGGCATGGGCTACATCCGCGAAACTGCCATTGAGCGCTTGTGGCGTGATGCGCGCATTTTGGCCGTTGGGGGCGGTGCGACCGAAGTGATGCTGGACGAAGTGGCCAAGCGGTATTGAACGAAACGCTCAGAATTTATCGTCCCCCTTTATTTGATCGACAGCCGAGTATTGAAGAAATTAAAGCCATGACATCCACCGCACCAACCCTAGACATTCGCCGGCCTTCCAAGCATGTGGCTGAAGTTTGGCTGAACCGCCCTGATGTGCGCAACGCGTTCAACGATGCGGTCATCGCCGAACTCACGGCAGCCTTTCAGACATTGTCAAAAGACAATGATTTGCGTGCAATCGTGTTGGGTGCGCATGGCAAGGCCTTTTGCGCGGGCGCCGATTTGAACTGGATGCGCACCATGTCGGGCTACAGCTGGGATGAAAACTTTGCCGATGCCCAAAAACTTGCCGACATGTTGTGGACCTTGGACCAATGCCCTGTGCCCATTGTGGGGCGCGTGCAAGGCGATTGCTACGCGGGCGGTATGGGCCTGGCCTCGGTGTGCGATGTGTTGGTAGCCTCCGACAACGTGACCTTCTGTTTGTCAGAGGCACGCTTAGGTTTGCTGCCCGGCACCATCAGCCCGTATGTGGTGCGCGCCATGGGCACGCAAGCAGCCAAGCGCTACATGGTCACCGCTGAAAGATTTTCTGCTGCGCAAGCGCATGCCATGGGCATGGTGCATGAAGTGTGCACGCTCGATGCGCTGGACGCGAAAGTGGCTGACATTGTCAACACCTTGTGCGGCAACGGCCCTGCCGCTTTGCGCGCTTGCAAACGTTTGGTGCAAGACGTGACGGATAAACCCATCGATGCGGCATTGCGCGCAGAAACGGCCAGACGCATTGCAGACATTCGCGCTAGCGATGAAGGCAAAGAGGGTCTGCAGTCTTTTCTGCAAAAGCGACCCGCGCAGTGGACCCATGAGTCTTAAGTCACGGCGCAAATAACCACGCCATTTAGCACGCCATTTAGCACGCAAGTCAATACGCAAATAACCACGCAGATTGAATTTTTAAAGTTTAAAAAAGTAACAGGCCGATCATGTTCAAAAAAATACTCATTGCCAACCGCGGCGAAATCGCATGCCGGGTGGCGGCCACAGCCAAGCGCATGGGCATTCAAACTGTGGCGGTCTACTCGGATGCAGACGCCACCGCCAAGCACGTTGCCGTTTGCGATGAGGCCATTCATGTGGGCGGCTCTGCCCCCAAAGACAGCTACTTGCGCTGGCAAGCCATCATCGATGCCGCCAAAGCCACTGGCGCAGAAGCCATTCACCCCGGCTATGGTTTCTTGAGCGAAAACGAAGCCTTTGCCCAGGCCTGCGCCAAAGCGGGCTTGGTCTTCATTGGCCCCCCCGCATCGGCCATCCAAGCGATGGGCTTGAAAGCAGAGTCCAAACAGCTGATGGAAAAGGCGGGCGTACCTTTGGTGCCAGGCTATCACGGCGCTGACCAAAACCCTGAGCTGCTGCAGCGCGAAGCCGATCGCATCGGCTACCCCGTGCTCATCAAGGCCAGTGCAGGCGGGGGCGGCAAGGGCATGCGCGCTGTTGAAAAATCAGAAGACTTTGCAGAAGCTTTGGCCTCTTGCCAACGTGAAGCGCAAAACAGTTTTGGCGATCAAGCGGTGTTGATTGAAAAATATGTACAGCGTCCGCGTCACATTGAAATTCAAGTGTTTGGTGACACGCAAGGCAACTGTGTTTATTTGATGGAGCGCGATTGCTCGGTGCAGCGTCGTCACCAAAAGGTGTTGGAAGAAGCGCCGGCGCCGGGCCTGTCTCAAGCGCTGCGCCAACAAATGGGCGAGGCGGCTGTGGCCGCTGCCCGTGCAGTCAACTATGTGGGCGCAGGCACGGTTGAATTCATTGTTGAGCAGCGCGACAACACAGCCACAGGCCAAGTGGACATGACATTTTTCTTCATGGAAATGAACACGCGTTTGCAAGTGGAGCATCCCGTTACCGAAGCTGTTACAGGTTTGGATTTGGTGGAGTGGCAATTGCGGGTGGCCAGTGGCGAGCCTTTACCGCTCAAACAAGATCAAATCAAATTAACAGGCCACGCCATTGAAGCGCGCATTTGCGCTGAAACCCCAGACAACAATTTCTTGCCCGCCACCGGTCATTTGCAGGTTTACAAAAAGCCCGCCCACACCGCTTTCGAAAGAGGCACGGTGCGCTTTGACGATGGTGTTCGTGAAGGCGACACCATCAGCCCGTTTTACGACTCCATGGTGGCCAAGCTCATTGTGTATGGCGACACGCGTGAGCAAGCCTTGGCCTTGCTCGATCAAGCCTTGGCGCAAACGCAAGTGGTGGGCTTGTCCACCAACGTGCAATTTTTAAGGCATGTGGTGCAAAGTGCTTCGTTTTCTGAGGCGCGTTTAGACACCGCCCTGATTCCGCGTGAAGCCGATGTTTTGTTCCACCAGGAAAAGGTGGGGTTGAACGTGGCTACGGCGGCCGTGGTTGCGCACACCTTGCATCAAGAAAACAGCCATCAAGGTAATGACCCCTTTAGCAAAAGCGATGCATGGCAATCGCATGCTGAAACCAGCCGACGTTTTCCACTTGAGTTTGCAGGCGAGACGCACACAGCTTGGCTGCACTATGGTCACGACGGCGCCCTGCAATTGACTTGGGGTGATGCGGCAGGGCCCGGTGCCTATGGCGCGCATGATCGATTTGAGTTTTCGGTTGACTCGCAGTCCAGCACAGCGCACCCTGCCAAGCATTCACACAAGGGCCTCAATGTCACATGGCAAGGCCAGCGTGTGCGCAGCGAAGTGGTGCTGCAAGAAGGCAAGCCTGGGCACGCTGCTGAGTTGGCGCATGTGTTCACTGCTCAGGGCGCTACGCGCATTCGAATCATCAACCCGTTGGCGCACGCAGAAGGCGTGCAAGATGAAAAAGGCGGGCTCACAGCACCGATGCCGGGCAAGGTGGTGTCGTTTGCTGTGAAGGTGGGCGACAAGGTCAAGGCAGGCCAAAGTTTGGCCGTGATGGAGGCCATGAAAATGGAGCACACCATTTCAGCGCCCAAAGATGGTGAAGTGAAAGAGCTGCTGTATGCGCCAGGCGATCAAATCGCTGAAGGTGCAGAGTTGTTAAAGCTTGCTTAAACTGCAAGCATTTTTACTGAGCGATGAGCCCTCATGAAAATTGTTTTTTGCTGCACCAACACCAAAGCTGAGCCGTGGCTAGAAGGCTTTCGCAAAGCCTTGCCGGGAGTTGACATTTGGGAGTGGCAAGCAGGGCACATGGCTGAAGCAGAAAAAGCAGGGCATGCGCCCAAAATGGCCGATCACGCGGTGGTGTGGTCGCCGCCACAAGCTTTCATTGATGAGCAAACACAGCTGGAAAACTTATTTAACATTGGCGCAGGAGTTGATGCGCTGCTGAAACTGCAGTTGCCCAAAAACCTCAACGTGGTGCGCCTGAACGATGCGGGCATGTCGGTGCAAATGGCCGAGTATGTGTGCCACGCCGTCATCCGACATTTTCGTGAATTTGACCACTACGAAAAAGACATGCAATCGCAGCGCTGGTCTTACCGCAAGCCCCATGTGCGCGCTGAATTTGCGGTGGGCATTTTGGGCGCCGGCGTGCTGGGTAGCAAAGTGGCGGCGGCTTTGAAGCAGTTTGAGTTTCCCGTCCATGTTTGGAGCCGAACGCCAAAGGCTTTGGCGGGCATCAACACATTTGCAGGTGCACCTCAATTGCCTGATTTTTTAAAAGCCACGCGTGTGTTGGTGAACCTGCTCCCTTTGACGGCTGAAACCGAGAACATCTTGAACCGCGCCAATTTGTCTCAATTGCAAAAAGGCGCTTACCTGATCAATGTGGCCAGAGGCAAGCATTTGGTGGACCAAGACCTGCTCGATTTGCTGGGTGAAGGCCACCTGGCTGGTGCAACGCTTGACGTGTTTCGGGAGGAGCCCTTGCCGCTTACGCACAAATTTTGGCAGCATCCTCACATTACCCTCACGCCACACAACTCGGCGCGAACCTTGCGCGACGAAAGCATTGCGCAAATCGCCAGCAAAATTCAGGCGGTTTATGATGGACGCATCATCGAAGGCAGGGTTGACCGCCTTCGAGGCTATTGAAGTCGCCTTTAAAGCCATTCCTCAGCAACAGTTTCACAAATTCGTTAGAGTACTTTCATGACAATTCCTTCATTCGTTAAATTGGTTGATGTGGGCCCCCGCGATGGTCTTCAAAACGAAAAGCAAACGGTGCCAGCGAGCATCAAAATTGAGCTTGTGCATCGCTTGCAAAACGCGGGCTTGAAAGAAATCGAAGTCACCAGTTTTGTCAGCCCCAAGTGGGTGCCGCAAATGGCCGACAACGCCGAGGTCATGGCTGGCATTCAACGCCAAGCCGGCGTTCGCTATTCCGTGCTCACGCCCAACATGAAGGGCTTGGAAGCGGCGCAACTGAGCAAGCCCGACGAAATTGTGGTGTTTGCAGCTGCCAGCGAAGCCTTCAGTCAAAAGAACATCAACTGCAGCATTGAAGAAAGTATTGAGCGCTTTGCACCCATGATCGAAGCTGCGCGCAAGGCCGGTATCTTTGTGAGAGGCGCTATGTCGTGCGCGTTGGGCTGCCCCTACGAAGGTGATGTGCCGACTGCCAGCGTTGACCGCTTGGCCAAACTCATGAAGGACATTGGTGTGCAGCACATTGGCGTGGCCGACACCATTGGTGTGGGCACCCCGCGCAAAGTTCAAGCCGCCATCGAAGCGACCTTGAAATATTACGACTTGAACGATGTGTCGGGCCACTTTCACGACACCTACGGCCAAGCCTTGGCCAACACCTTGGCGTCCTTAGAGATGGGTGTGTGGCAGTACGACACATCCGTTGCAGGCTTGGGCGGCTGCCCTTATGCCAAAGGCGCGACTGGCAATGTGTCCACCGAAGATGTGGTTTACATGTTGCACGGCATGGGCATTGATACGGGCATTGACCTAGACAAGTTGGTCGACGCAGGCGCCTTCATCAGCGATTTCTTGCAGCGCAAATCCAACTCGCGTGTGGCCACGGCCGTCTTGACCAAGCGCTTGGGTTAAGTTTCTGTCAAGCATGTCCGCCCTCACCCGACTCCATGACCGCGCCCAACAAGTGTTGGCCTCGGACTCGGTCCATGTGCCTTCACCCTGCCTGTCTATTTGCGTTGTGAACCCCAACTCTGAATTGTGCGAAGGCTGCCTGCGCAGTTTGGATGAAATTGCCACTTGGGGCCAAATGCCCAGCACTCAGCAGCGGGAAGTCTGGCAGCGCATTCAAGCCAGATGTGAACTGGGTCAAGCCAATTCATGAGAGAAATTCATTTCTATTTTGATTTTATTTCTCCATATACATGGCTGGCTTTTCAAGCGCTTCCTCAAACTTTAGATGGCATTGCGCATCGTGTGCATTACCACCCCGTGGTGTTTGGTGCCATGCTCAAACACCATGGTCAATTGGGGCCTGCAGAAATGCCAGGCAAACGCGATTGGACTTATAGGCAAGTGACGTGGTTGGCCAAGCAACAAGGCACCGTCTTGAAAATGCCTGCGTCGCATCCCTTTAATTCATTGCCCTTGTTGCGCATGGCGGTGGCTACTGCGCCAAATGGAGAGCCTACCCGTGAAGTGGTTGAAACTATTTTTAAGCACGTGTGGTGCAGTGGGTTAGAAGCGACCGACGCTGGCAGAATTGACGAGCTGCAAAAAAAACTCACGCAGTTGATGCAACAGTCGCAGCCTCATTTTCAAATGAACATTCAATCACCAGAAATAAAACAAAACCTTCAACAGCAAACACAGGCAGCCATCGATTTAGATTTGTTTGGCGTGCCAAGCATGGTGGTCGATGGTCAATTGTTCTGGGGGCAAGATGCCTTGCCAATGCTGCGTGCTTACTTGGAAGGCGATGCTTGGTTTGACTCTTCAGACTGGCGCGATGTGGGTAATTTGCCGGTGGGTATTCGGCGAGCGCCTTAGTCGTTTTTTGGAGTTCCTTGAAGGCAGGAGTCTGCTGCTCAGGCAGCCAATGTTGCCTGCCGAAACAGTGGCGCTAGTGCGGGGTTGCTTTTGAATTTAATGCCAGCCTTCCACAAATCAACGGCCTGTTGCATGCTGAGCCAACTTTCTGGTGTGCCACCCACGGCGCTGGAGATGCGGATGGCCATTTCTGCAGTGACCGCCTTGTCTTCGTGCAGCAACTGAGAAACAGTTTGTCGACTGACCTTAAGCCGATCGGCCAACTCAGCTTGTGTCCAACCAAGTTCAGGTAAGACATCCTCACGCAAAACTGCGCCAGGATGTGTGGGCTTTCGATTGGGGTTTCGTAGTGACTTCATTAGTGGTAGTCCTCCAAATTAACATTGACTGCGTCATGCCTCTTGCATCATTTGTTCCCATCGATTGACCAATAACGCATAAACCCACGTGATGATCAAAA
>JBIKOZ010000268.1:0-3208 GCA_044357745.1 Limnohabitans sp.
AATGACGCCATGGCTGATGTGAAGTTGTTGGTCAATACCACCACGCAAGGCATGTATGGTCAAGCTGATTTGGATGTGCATCTGGATGCCCTGCCCGCCAGTGCCATGGTGTCTGATGCCATTTATATGCCACTTGAAACGCCGCTCTTAGAGCAAGCCCGAAAACGTGGACACCTGACCGTCAATGGCTTGGGCATGCTGCTCAATCAAGCTATTCCCGCTTTTGAAGCATGGTTTGGTGTGCGTCCCTTAGTCACGGCCGAATTGCGCGCCGTCGTTCAAGCTACTTTCTAATTTCAGATTGACAGACTTTTTCCAACTTTTATTCAGTGGCATGGCAACCGGCTGCATCTACGCGCTGGCCGCGTTAGGTTTTACCTTGCTATGGCAAGCCTCCGGTACCATCAACTTCGCTCAAGGCGAATTTGTCATGCTGCCCGCCTTCATCATGGTCATCATGCTGCACAACGGCATGGCCTTGTCGGCCAGTTTTGCCATCAGTGTGGTGGTCTCTGTGTTGGTCTTGGGTTGGCTTTTCAAGCGCGGCTTGGTTGACCCTCTGTTCAAGTACGGCATGATGCCCATCGTGGTGGCCACCATCGGTTTGTCGATTGCCATGCGCAATGGTGTGCGCGCGGCTTACAGCTCAGAGCCTCAACCTTTTCCCTTGATTTTCCCAGACAAAGTTTATAACTTTGCGGGTGTCAACATTTCAGCATCCGACATTGGCACCTTCTTCATGGCGCTGGGTTTGGTGCTGATCACGCAAGCCTTCTTGGCCAAAACCGTGACGGGCCGCGCCATGCAAGCTGTGGCACAAAACACCGAAAGCGCTTCCGTGTTGGGCATCAATGTACCGCGCATGATTTTCTACACCTTCGCCATCAATGCCATCTTGGCAGCCGCTGCCGCGCTCTTGGTCACCCCCATTTATTTGGCCAAGTTTGACATGGGCGAATCTTTGGGCACCAAGGCGTTCTTCGCGGCCATCATTGGCGGGTTCAACAACACCCGGGGTGCGTTACTGGGTGGTTTGATTGTGGGTGTCAGCGAAAACTTGGCTGCAGCCTACATTTCTTCAGCTTACAAAGATGCTGTTGCGCTGATTATTTTCATGGTGGTGATTTTGTTCAAACCTCAAGGCCTCTTAGGCCGTAAAGAGGAGCGCAAAGTATGAAAAAGCTCAATCTGCTGATCGGCTTGGCGCTGCTGCTGGTCGTGGCCATCGTGCCCGCCTATTTGAAAAACTATGGCGTTCACATCTTCACCACTTGGTTGGTGTTCATCATTGCCACCATGGGTCTGAATTTGACAGTGGGTTATGCCGGTCAAAAATCTTTAGGCCATGCGGCCTTCTTTGGCATCGGCGCTTACACAGTCGCCATTTGCTTAAAAGCGGGAATCAGTTTCTGGCTGGCCTTGCCTGCAGGCGCGATCTTGTGTTTCTTCACGGGACTGATCGTGGGCTTTCCAGCCCTGCGCGTACAAACCATTTACCTGGCGTTTGCCACCCTAGGCTTTAACACCGCCGCATGGTTGGTCATGCGCAACGAAGAATGGCTCACTGGTGGTACGTTTGGCATCAACAACATAGCGCGCCCCAGCTTGGGTGGCATGAGCTTGGATGGCAATTTGGCCTACTACAGAATGGTATTGGTCTTTACCCTGTTAATGGCCTTGATCTTGGCGGGCTTGTTGCGATCGCCTTGGGGGAAAGCCTTCACAGCACTTCGCGACAATCCTATTCGCGCTGAAAGTCTAGGCATTGACACACGCGGTTACACCCTGATGAGCTTTGCCATCGGTGCAACTTTCGCCGGCACAGCAGGTGGCCTTTATGCCTCGCAAGTCGGGTTCATTGACCCTGCCCTCTTCACAGTTGGCGCATCCATCATGATGTATTTGATGGTCGTGGTGGGCGGGCCTGGTTATTTCTTGGGGCCAATTTTAGGATCGGCAGTGGGCGTGGTTTTGCCCGAGTGGTTACGCTTTGCACAAGGGTGGTATTTGTTTGTGTTTGGCTCCGCGGTGGTCTTGCTCATGATTTGGCTGCCCGATGGCTTGCTCAGCTTGCCCGATCGCATTCGTGCAAGGCGCCAATCTCGTCAAGAATCTGAAGCCCGTCGGTTAAGCGCTCATCCAACACAGACGGCTCAAAATGGCGGTGCCGCATGATCGCGCCTGTCTTGCAAGTTCATCACTTGAAAAAAGCCTATGGCGCCATTCAGGCTGTCGGGGGGGTTTCCTTTGATGTCCGTCCTGGCGAAATTTTTGGTGTGATTGGCCCCAACGGCTCGGGCAAAACCACGCTGTTCAACAGCATGCTGGGGCAAATCAAACCAGATGAGGGACGCATTGAACTCAAAGGGAAAGATGTCACAAAGCTGGGCCCTTTGGAATTGAGCCGCCGCGGTGTCGGCCGAACTTTTCAGACACTTCAAGTATTTGGGAAAATGACCGTTCGTGACAATCTGATTGTGGCGGCACAAGAACATCAAGGCACCATGTTCAGCCGCATGTTTGCACCCACTGATTCCAACTTGGGCGATAAAGCAGATGCTTTGATTGACCAATTTAGGATTTCACATGTGGCCCACAAAAAAGCGGGCGAGTTAAGTTACGGCCAACAAAAGTTGGTAGACATTGCCATGGCCTTCATGAGCGAACCCGACCTCGTTTTGCTAGACGAACCCTGCGCTGGCGTGAATCCTTCTTTGGTCAGCGGCATCAGCACCTTGTTGCGTGAGCTCAATCAAACCCGCAAGGGCTCTTTTGTGGTCATTGAACACAACATGGACTTCGTCATGGGTCTGTGCCACCGCATCATGGTGATGGTGGAAGGCAAAGTGCTGGCCATAGGCACCCCCGAAGAAATACGCGCCAACAAACAAGTGCTTGACGCCTACTTGGGAAGCTGAAAATGACAACAAACAATGAGATCAGTAGCGCAGACGCCTGCATTGAATTTCAAGATGTGGTTTCGGGTTACAAAGATTTCATGATTTTGAACAACTTGTCATTCAAAGCACGTCGCGGTGCCATCACTTTGTTGATGGGCCCTAACGGTGCAGGCAAATCAACTGTGCTCAAAACGCTGTTTGGTCTTCTCAAACCCCGACAAGGACAGGTGCTGTTGAATGGCGAAAACATCAACGGCGCCAGTCAGAAAGATTTGCTGGCAAAAGGCATTGCCTTTGTACCGCAGGGT
>JBIKOZ010000271.1:0-3169 GCA_044357745.1 Limnohabitans sp.
TTGGGTGATGGACGAGTCCATCAATCGTTTGGTTTTGTTTTTGAACCACGTCATTGCCTCTGAACCTGAAGCGCAAAGCAGGCTCAAGCGTCAAAAGGGGCGGTGCATTCAATTGCAATGGCAAGACAAAGTCATTCAGCTCTCACCCACACCCGCAGGTTTGTTGGAACGTGTGAACCAGCCAAAATTTGACCTCAAATTAAGCCTGACAGATACCTCCCCTCTGGCCATCGCTTCGGCGGTGATGAAAGGCGAAAAGCCTGGCGTTCACATCGAAGGTGATGTTCAATTGGCTGCCGAGGTCAATTGGTTAATTGACCATGTTCGATGGGATTTTGAGGAAGACTTGTCGAAATTAATGGGCGACGCAGCGGCCAACACCTTGGTTTCAATGGGCCGGCAAGCCTTTCAGGCCATGCAACAATTTATTCGAAAACCCGCGCCTGGCGCCGATCTTCACAGGACTGCCCTATGAACCGAATTTTTCGGGGCGTTTTCATTGTGTGGACAGTCTGGCGGTTTGGTCTGCATGAGTTGATGCTTTCGAATTTCAAGCAGCCGCTGTTGAAAATTCTTTCTCAGTTGCTGACCTTGGGTCGTGTTTACAAGCTCTCGCGCGGCGAGCGTTTGCGTCTGTCACTTGAACAACTCGGGCCGATTTTTGTGAAGTTTGGACAAGTCATGTCGACGCGCAGAGACTTATTGCCTGACGACATTGCCGTTGAGTTGGCCAAGCTCCAAGACAGGGTGCCACCCTTCAGTTCAGACATCGCCGTGGCCACCATTGAGCGAGCTTTTGGCCGGCCAGTGTCTGAAATCTTTGAGTCCTTTGATCATGTGCCTGTGGCCAGCGCCTCCATTGCGCAGGTTCATTTTGCGTTGTGGAAAAACAAAGAGGGTGTGGTCCAAGAGGTGGCGGTCAAAGTGCTGCGCCCGAACATGTTGCATGCCATTGAAAAAGATTTGAACTTGATGCGCATGATGGCCGGCTGGCTTGAAAAAATCAGTGCAGATGGCAAGCGCCTTAAACCTCGCGAGGTCGTGGCTGAATTTGACAAACATTTACACGATGAATTGGACTTGGTTCGAGAGGCCGCCAACGGTGCGCAGCTTCGAAGAAACATGCAGAGTTTGAATTTGGTATTGATTCCAGAGATGTATTGGGATTACTGTCACCCCGAAGTCATCGTCATGGAGCGCATGAAAGGCTTGCCTATCAGTCAAGTGGATGCATTGCGCGCGGCGGGCGTGGACATTCCGCAGTTGGCCAAAGATGGCGTCACGCTATTTTTCACCCAAGTATTTCGGGATGGTTTTTTCCATGCTGACATGCACCCTGGCAACATTCAAGTCAGCATTGAGCCGGCAACTTTGGGGCGCTATATCTCCCTCGACTTTGGCATTGTGGGAACCCTCACTGAATATGACAAAGAATATTTGGCGCAAAACTTCAGTGCTTTTTTCAGGCGCGACTACAAGCGTGTGGCCGAGTTGCACATCGAGTCGGGTTGGGTGCCCAGCCATACCCGTGTAGACGAGTTGGAGTCGGCCATTCGCTCCGTGTGCGAGCCTTATTTTGACCGGCCGCTGAAGGAAATTTCCTTGGGCATGGTGCTTTTGCGTTTGTTTCAAACATCACGCCGTTTCAACGTTGAAGTGCAACCACAGTTGGTTTTGCTGCAAAAAACCTTGCTCAATATCGAGGGGCTGGGCCGTCAGCTAGACCCTGAACTCGACTTGTGGAACACAGCCAAGCCCTTTCTAGAGCAGTGGATGATTGATCAGGTCGGCCCCAAAAGATTTTTCCAGCAATTGCGAGAACAAGCCCCTCAATACGCCAAAATATTGCCTCAGTTGCCGCGTTTGATGCATGACTTTTTAAAGCATTCATCATCCAGTTCACGCGATCGAAATCAACTCAATGCCTTGTTAGCAGAGCAACAACGAACCAATCGATTGTTGCAGGCCATTGTCTATGTGGTCATCGGGTTTGTAGCGACCCTCATCTTGCTTCAAGCATTCGAAAGGTTCCAGTTTATTTAAGGAGTGTTGTTGTGTTATTGACATTGGTCATTGCCTACCTTCTCGTCACCATTGCCATTGGTTTGGTGGCTGCTAAACGCGTTAAAACTTCAGCAGACTTTGCCATTGCGGGCAGGCACTTGCCGCTGGCCATGATTGTGACCACCACCTTTGCCACTTGGTTTGGCTCTGAGACAGTCTTGGGCATTCCTGCCAAATTTGTGAACAGTGGCTTGAACGGTGTCGTAGAAGATCCGTTTGGCGCTGGCAGTTGTTTGATTTTGGTGGGCTTGTTTTTTGCGGGCAAGTTGTACCGCATGAATTTGCTCACCATCAGCGACTATTACCGTGAGCGTTATGGCCGCTCGGTTGAGGTCATTTGCTCCGTCATCATCATGGTGAGCTATTTAGGCTGGGTCTCAGCCCAGGTCACAGCGCTGGGCTTGGTCTTCAATTTATTATCAGGTGGTGTCATCAGCATGCCATGGGGAATGACCATCGGTGTGGTTTCGGTGCTGGCCTACACCTTGTTTGGTGGCATGTGGTCCGTGGCCATCACAGACTTCATGCAGATGATTATTTTGGTGGTTGGCTTGGCGACGCTGGCGGTGTATGCGGGGGATCAAGCCGGTGGCGCAGACAAAGTCATCGCCTTGGCCGTCAGCCAAGACCTGTTCAAGTTTTTGCCTGAACCCAACATGAAGGACATTTTGTTTTTTGTGGCAGCCGCCATCACCATCATGTTTGGCTCCATCCCGCAGCAAGACGTTTTTCAGCGCGTCATGTCGGCCAACAGTTTGAATGCCGCCACCAAGGGCCCCATCATTGGCGGCATTTGCTACATCCTGTTTGCTTTTGTCCCCATGTTCTTGGTGGTCAGCGCTTTGATCATCATGCCCGAACAGGCCGCTCAACTCATTCAAGAAGACCCTCAAAAGGTTTTGCCGACTTTGGTCATGACGCAAATGCCATTTGTCATGCAGGTGCTGTTTTTTGGCGCTTTGTTATCGGCCATCAAGTCGTGTGCATCTGCCACTTTGCTGGCACCCAGCGTCACCTTCACTGAAAACATTTGGCGACAGTTTTTCCCGCATCAGGGCGATAAGCAGTCCTTGTTGGCCATGCGGGTGACGGTTTTGGTGTTCAG
>JBIKOZ010000272.1:0-3162 GCA_044357745.1 Limnohabitans sp.
CATTGGCAAAGACCACACATTGTTCGCTTTGATCGACGGCCACGTGTCGTTCGGCTTCAAAGGTGCTCTGAAAAAGCAAATGGTGAATGTGACTGCTGCCTAAACAGCGTCAGCCACTGCGCAAAGAGCCCCGCCGAGTCGGGGCTTTTTTGTTCCAGAGCGCCAATGAAAAGAGATAAACTGGAATTGAAACTGGAACGATCATGAAATTTGTTGACGAAGCCTACATTGACATCGCTGCGGGCGATGGCGGGAACGGTTGCGTCTCGTTCCGTCATGAGAAGTACAAAGAATTTGGGGGCCCCAATGGCGGCGATGGGGGCCGCGGTGGCCACGTCTTTGCCGTGGCCGATCCCAGCCTCAACACGCTGGTTGATTTTCGGTTTTCGCGCCGCCACGAGGCCAAGCGCGGGCAGCACGGCATGGGCTCCGACATGTTTGGCGCCATGGGCGACGATGTCACCTTGAAAATGCCGGTGGGCACCATCATCACGGATGCCGAAACGGGCGAAGTTTTGTATGAGTTGCTGCAGCCCGGCGAGGTTCTCATGATCGCCAAAGGCGGTGATGGCGGCTTTGGCAACATGCGCTTCAAGAGCGCCATCAATCGTGCGCCGCGTCAAAAAACACCTGGCTGGCCCGGTGAGAAAAAAGAACTCAAGCTTGAATTGAAGGTTTTGGCCGATGTGGGATTGTTGGGCATGCCCAATGCCGGCAAGTCCACCCTCATTGCCGCCATTTCCAACGCGCGCCCCAAAATTGCCGATTACCCGTTCACCACTTTGCATCCCAATTTGGGGGTGGTGCGTGTGGGCCCCGAGCAAAGCTTTGTGGTGGCCGATGTACCAGGGCTCATTGAAGGCGCCTCAGATGGCGCCGGCTTGGGCCATTTGTTCTTGCGACATTTGCAGCGCACACGCTTGCTGCTGCACATGATTGACTTTGCGCCCTTTGATGAAGCGGTCGATCCTGTGGCGCAAGCCAAAGCCATTGTGGGCGAGCTCAAAAAATACGACAAGGCCTTGTATGACAAGCCGCGTTGGTTGGTGCTCAACAAGCTCGACATGGTGCCCGCTGAAGAGCGCGAAGCCCGCGTCAAAGATTTCATCAAGCGCTTTAAATACAAAGGCCCCGTGTTTGAAATTTCAGCGCTCACCCGCGAAGGTTGTGAGACTCTGATCAAGACGATTTTTCAGCACATCAAAGCCCAACAAATTCAGGAACAAGAGCCTGTCTATGTTGACCCACGGTTTGTGGAAGAGCCCCTGGAATGATGGGTACCACTCACGGAGTTTCCAAACCCTTCCTGACATGCGCACCATGAGCCAGCCTTTCACGTCCACTGTTTTGCGCGATGCGCGCCGCATCGTGGTCAAGGTTGGTTCCAGTTTGGTGACCAACGAAGGACGCGGCCTGGATGAAACGGCGATAGGCGAATGGTGCCGTCAAATGGCGCTCATGGCAAAAGACGGTCGTGAGGTCATCATGGTGTCCAGCGGCGCCATTGCCGAAGGCATGAAGCGTTTGGGTTGGGCCACACGCCCCCAAGAAATTCATGCATTGCAAGCTGCCGCCGCTGTAGGGCAAATGGGTTTGGCGCATATGTATGAAACCAAATTGCGTGAAAACGGTTTGGGCAGCGCGCAGGTGCTGCTCACTCATGCTGACTTGGCCGATCGTGAACGTTATTTGAACGCACGATCCACCTTGCTCACTTTGCTACACCACAAAGTGTTGCCCGTCATCAACGAAAACGACACGGTGGTGAACGACGAAATTAAGTTTGGCGACAACGACACTTTGGGTGCATTGGTGGCCAACTTGGTGGAAGCCGATGCGTTGGTTATCTTGACCGATCAAAAAGGTTTGTACACCGAAGATCCCCGCAAAAATCCAGCCGCTGAATTTGTACACGAGGCCCGTGCCGGAGATCCGGCTTTAGAAGCCATGGCGGGCGGCGTCGGCTCCAGCATTGGCAGAGGCGGCATGATCACCAAAATCTTGGCAGCCAAGCGTGCCGCAGGTTCGGGCGCTTCCACCGTCATTGCGTGGGGCCGCGAACCCGATGCGCTCATTCGCTTGTGCAAGGGCGAGCCAATTGGCACATTGCTGGTGGCGCAAACACAAAAACAGCAAGCGCGCAAACAATGGATGGCCGATCAATTGCAACTGCGCGGTGCGGTCACGGTGGACCCAGGCGCCGCCTCCAAATTACTGGCGGAAGGCAAAAGTTTGTTGGCCATCGGCATGATCCAAGTCGAAGGGGACTTTTCCAGGGGCGATGTGATTGCAATACGCGATGTGAATGGGACAGAGATTGCGCGAGGTTTGGCAAACTATGCCAGCACCGAGGCCCGACTTATTTGCCGCAAACCCTCCTCAGAGTTTGAGGGATTGCTGGGCTATGTTGCAGAGTCTGAGTTTGTTCATCGCGACAACCTGATCTTGACGCGATAAGCGAAACGATGACTCATCCAAGTAAAAAGGGGCACTAACGGCCCCTTCTTTATTGCCCCTCTGCTTTGGGCTTGTCCAAACTATTTTGGGGGTCGGGATCAAAGCTACCACCCGGTGGCAATTCCATGCGGATTTGAGTTTGCATGAAACCAAACTGCACCGTCATTGATATCTCAGAGCCTTGGGATGGCGATGTTTCGCCATCGACGTCGTTTTTGCGTGGCCGAGGCGCGCCTCGATAACCCTGTCCTCGGTTGTCATAGCGCGGCAAGAAACGAGACAATTCTGTCAGTGCCATTTCATAAACGCCTCGTTTGAACTCAACCACAAGGTCTAGTGGCACCCAAAAATCGTTCCAGCGCCAAGCGTCAAACTCGGGGTGGCTGGTGGCGCGCAGGTTGATGTTCCAGTCAGGCTCGACCAACTGGAGTAAATACCAAATTTGCTTTTGGCCCTTGTAATGGCCCCTGGCGTCGCGTCGGATGAAACGATCAGGCACTTCATAGCGCAACCAATCTCGGGTACGGGCCACGATGCGCACATGCTCCGGCAGGAGCCCCACTTCTTCGTGCAGTTCTCGGAACATGGCCTGTTCAGGGCTTTCGCCCCGGTCAATGCCGCCCTGCGGAAACTGCCAACTGTGGGTTCGGATGCGCTTGCCCCAAAACACCTGATTTTTCTGGTTGAGCAGAATGATGCCGACGT
>JBIKOZ010000273.1:0-3152 GCA_044357745.1 Limnohabitans sp.
TTTGGGCGCCGTCATTGCTTTGTTTTTGCCAAACGAATCCGAAATGCAGGCTTACTTGAAACCTCAAAATTAAGCGTCCCCACTTTATTTTTCAAGGGGTGTGTTCTGCCAAATAGGCAATTGCAGCGCGCATGCCATTTGTGCCATGAGGTATTTTTTCCACTGTCATGGCAGCTTCAATGCCTGCCAAGGCGCCCAAAATCATCGGTTCATTCATGTCGCCCAGATGGCCAATTCGAAAGACTCGACCTGCCAGGGCGCCAAGCCCGCCCGCCATGGCCACTTGAAACTTTTCTCGCGCAACGACGCGCAAGGCTTCGGGATCAATGCCAGACCTGACCTCAATGGCGGTGACAGAAGTCGAAAAACCATCAGGATCTTGGCAATGAAGCTTGACAGCGCCGGCTGTTGCCCACGCATGAACGGCTGCCAAAACAGCCCCCCCCAAACGCTTGTGACGTGCAAACACGGCTTCGAGTCCTTCCGCCTTTAAAAGCCCCAACGAAACCTCTAGTCCGGCCAAATGTGCCAAGGGGGGTGTACCGCAAAATTTAGCAGATTGATTGTCTGTTTTGCGTTCTAACCAACTCCAATAAAAACGCGGTTTTGCGTGCTGCTTAGACCAATTGAAGGCCTTGGCATTGGTCGCAACGAAGCCTAAGCCCGGCGGCATCATCAACCCCTTTTGTGAGCTACCTAAGCAAACATCTACACCCCATGCATCCATGTCAAAAGGTGCTGCACCTAATGAGGCAACGATGTCGGCGACAAAAAGGGCGGGGTGCTTCGAGCGGTTCATGGCCTGTCGGATGGCCATTAAGTCGCTGGTGATGCCGCTGGCGGTGTCTGTGTGAACGGCCATGACAGCAGAGATTCGGTGATGTGTATCTGCCTTCAGCATGGCTTCAATGGCCGACACATCAATTCTTTGACCTTCTTGGTGGGGTGTCCGAAGAACGGAAAGTCCTAGGCCTTCCGTTTGGAGGGCCCACTGGTCCGAAAAGTGGCCTGAACCTGCAATCAATAAACTGTGTTGATCAGAACCTAAGTTGGTCGAGACGGCTTCCCAAACGCCATGGCCATTGCTGGCATAGAAGAAAATATCTGAATCGGGGGAGTGCAACAACTCTTTCATACCCTTCTCGCAGGCCTCAATGACGGCGGCAACCCTGGGGTCAGCCAAATCAGTCATCGGCCTTTGCATGGCGTGCATCACTTCATCCGGAACATGTGTGGGCCCGGGGGAGTGCACAAACCGTATGCCTGGCAATCGGGGGGTGATCGGAGCGCTCATGAATTGTGCTTTCGTGTCATTGAATCAAATGAAGAGTGGGATGGACGGTTTCAAGGCCGGCATTTAAAGCCGCATCCTAACTCTTTTAGAATGGGCCATGGAATCTCGCCAAGCTTGGATCATCGTATGGGCAACTTTTGCCTGCTTAGGCTTGATATTTGGTGTCTCCTATTCCTTTGCCGCGTTCTTTGAAAGCTTTGCCAAAGAGTTCTCTGCGCAGAGAGCCGATGTTTCATGGATCTTTGGACTTTGCGGTTTGGTCTATTTTGTGCTGGGGGCCTTGGGCGGACTTTTGGCAGATCGATGGGGGCCTCGTCTGGTCTGCATGTTGGGCATGTTGCTGATTTCGCTGGGTTTGTTTTGGACCAGCCTAGCCCAATCGCTTTCCAGTGTCTATATCAGCTACGGGTTATTGGTCGGACTGGGCATCGCGTTTGTATACACACCTGCCATTGCGGCGGTTCAGCCTTGGTTTTCGAAGCGAAGAGGGCTTGCCTCTGGCATTGCCAGTTCGGGTGTGGGTGCAGGCACTTTAATTGTTCCAGTTTGTGTCAGTTTTTTATTGGCTGAAATGACCTGGCGTGATGCACTGCAAGTGATGTCAGTCAGTGTTTTGCTTTTGGGTTCGGCTGCAGGTTTTTTGCTAAAACGTGCCCCAAGTTTGGAGTCTGAGCTCAATGGAAAACCAGCAGGCCTGACGCTCCTTGACGCGCTAAGGACCCCGGCATTCAAGTGGCTTTATTTGGGAACGCTTTTGGGTGCACCTGTGATGTTCATTCCTTTTGCGCATATTTCAGCGGCTGCGCGAGATGCCGGTGTGGCCGAGGCGCAAGCCGTCGGCTTGGTTGGCTTGGTCGGCATTGGTAGTTTGATTGGGCGCTTCGCAATCGGCTGGCTTGCTGACAAATTGGGGCGAGTGAAGACCCTGATGCTCATGCACTGTTTGATGGGCGTCTCTTATGGGGTCTGGGCTGCCGCAGAGGGACAGCTCATGTTCGCTCTATTTGCCCTTTGGTTTGGCTTGAGCTATGGCAGTATCGTGTCATTGTTGCCTGCGATTTGCATGGACTTGTTTGGCGCCCGAGCTGTCTCGTCCATCATTGGCACCCTTTACTCGGGTGCGGCTTTGGGACACTTGTTAGGGCCAGTGTTGGCAGGCAAGGTTTTTGACATAACGGGCAGTTACAGTCTGGTCATCTGGATCACGCTGGTCATTTCTGCCATGGCCACCTTCAGTTGCTGGCGTATTTTGAAGCACCCCCAGCAGCACTATTAAGCGCGTTCTCATTACGTAGACTGCTTAATTCTTATATTGATGTGCATACCGTTTATTAACTAATTGTTTGATATCATTAGGTTTTAAAACTACCAGTTAATCAACTAGAGGTTTAAATGAACAAAATCATCCTCAGAGCCATCACTGCCTTTTCAAGAACAGATTTGAAGGGAAGCAGTGAAGCTTTGTCTATTCTCGGGCGGGAAGTCGTGTGTTTTGAAAAGCAATATGTGCTGCTTGAGACGGAATCTTCGCACGACCTGGTTGCCGTCTATCGCTGCATGAATCGTGGTGAATTGAAGCGACTCAAGCGATGGCCGGCCGAACTGACCCGAAAAAGAGATCATGCTCAGAGTTTGAAGCATTCAAACTCAGAATTGCCAGCCATTTTGGAGCTGTCGCCTTTGAAAACAGGCGCTAAAGCTTTGAGGCAGAAAGTATCAAAGAAATCAAACTCAGAGTTAAATACGAAGCAGTCGGATCTATTTCAATAAAAGCAGAAGTTAAAAAAAGCCGCATTTTGCGGCTTTTTGGTAAACACGACCCGGTTCAGGTGGGTTTAAAGTGATGTTCAAGCGTTGG
>JBIKOZ010000274.1:0-3151 GCA_044357745.1 Limnohabitans sp.
TTGCATCATCTCGAAGAGAGGTTGAATGATTTGGGATTGTGCAAATCCACATACGATGGCCCGCTATTTCCTGTCGTGCAATACAAACCTCTTCGGAATGCCCCCCGAGGCACTGGCATCGACTTTTTCATTTCTTTCAGAAGCCCTTACTCGGCCATTTCTGCCGCCAAAGTTTTTCGTTGGGCACGTGATGCCGGCGTTCAAGTGAACTTACGATATGTCTTACCGATGGTGATGCGCGGTTTGCCTGTTCCTGCAGAAAAGCGCCGCTATATCAGTCTGGATGCAGCCCGAGAAGCTTATGTGCAAGGTGTGCCTTTTGGTTGCCTCAATGATCCAGTGGGCAAGCCGACAGAAAGGGGTTTGGCGCTAATGCCCTTTGCGGAAATGCACAACGCGGCCGAGGCTTATGTGATGTCCTTCATGCAAGGGGTGTGGTCTGAGGGCTTGGACGCTGGCACTGACGCTCATCTCAAAATCATGGTTGAACGCGCTGGCCTGAACTGGACCGCCGCCAAGGACATCCTCAAAAGCAAATCCAATGACTTGCATTGGCGCAGCATCGCCGAACAAAACAGACAAGCTTTATTCGCACTCGGCCTTTGGGGCGTTCCTTCTTTTCGATTCGAAAACACAGCGGCTTGGGGTCAAGACAGGTTCTGGGTCATTGAAAACGCTTTGCACGACGAGTTAAACAGTTCTACAACTTCGACATGATATTTTATTCACGCTTCAGCAACGCATGGCGGGTCTTTTTAACGACCCTGATGTGCATCATCTGCACAAGCGCATTGGCCAAGCGCCCCAACATGGTGGTCATGTTGGCAGACGATTGGGGCTTCAGTGACGTCGGCGCATTTGGCGGCGAGATGCACACGCCCCACCTCAACCAATTGGCGCAAAAAGGCATGCGCTTTTCTAATTTCCATGTCAGTGCGTCTTGCTCACCCACGCGCTCGATGTTGCTCACAGGCGTCGACAACCATTTGAATGGCGTGGGCAACATGCGCGAAACCATTCCGCAGTCGCATGTGGGCCGTGCGGGTTACTTGAGTGTGCTCAACAATCGGGTGGTCACGATAGCTTCGTTGCTTCAAGACAGTGGTTACCGAACTTATGTTGCTGGCAAATGGCACGTGGGCAAGGAGCCCCACAACCTACCCCCTGCCCGCGGCTTTGACCGTTCCTTGGTTCTAGGTGACAGCGGTGCAGACAATTGGGAAACAGGCAAACTCTATTTAGACCTCACTGACAAAGTCTATTGGTACGACAACGGCCAAGAAGCCAAGATGCCCAAAGAGTTTTACTCCTCTGAGTTTTACATCAACAAGACCCTCGAATATCTCAAAACAGACGCCAAGTCAGACAAACCTTTCTTTGCCTACGTTGCGTTTCAAGCCAATCACATTCCTGTTCAAGCACCCCCAGAATTCATTGACAAATACAAGGGCAAGTACAACAAAGGCTGGGATGTCTTGCGCCAAGAAAGGCGCAATAAAGCCATCGAGTTGGGGCTCATGCCCCTCAATACACCCTTGGCCCCTTTGCCCAGCACCCATGTTGCTTGGGACTCATTGAGTGAGGCCGACAAAGCCTATCAAGCCAGGCGCATGGAAGTCTATGCCGCCATGGCCGAAGCCATGGACCATCACATTGGCAGGCTCATTGCACACCTTCAAGAGACAGGTGAATACGACAACACCGTCTTTGTTTTTTTGTCAGACAACGGTGCTGAAGCGACCGACCCCTATGCACTAGCCGTTGGCCGGTGGTGGCTAGATCAACACTACAACCGCGACCTCGACCGACTGGGCAGCAAGGGCGCCTACAGCGTCATTGGCCCCAACTGGGCGCGTGCTGCCGCATCACCCCTGAGCACCTACAAGTTTTTTGCGGGTGAAGGTGGCATTCGGGTACCTTTGATTATTTCAGGCGTGCCCAACATGGTGAAAGACGGCAGCCCGCGCATTCATCAAAGTCTGACGCATGTCAATGACATCGTGCCCACCTTGTTGGATCTGGCCAAAGTGCAACACCCCGGCACCACCTACAAAGGTCAGGCTATTTATCCGTTGACAGGCCACAGCTTGCTGCCCGTGATCTCTGGCACTGCCAAACGGGTACGCGGCCCTGACGAAGTATTAGGCTATGAGCTCTCAGGCAACAAAGCTTTGTTCAAAGGCGATTACAAATTGCTCAGCAATTTAGCACCTGTCGGCGATGGGCAGTGGCACCTCTACAACATTGTGAAAGATCCTGGTGAAACCCAAGACCTGCAGCATGCACTGCCTGAGTTATTTCAAACTCTACAGGCTGATTACGCCAAGTGGTCAAAGGCCAATGGGGTTCTAGACATGCCCGCAGGTTATGACCCTATCGAGCAAGTGATTGTCAATTCCTTGGTGTTTGTTTACTGGCCTCGGTATCAATGGCATTTAATGGCCTTTTTCACGGCCTTGATGTTTGGCTTGTGGTGGTTTTGGCGTCGCAAAAAACAAGCTAGCGCATGACCCACACCGGCTACTTTGACAGTCCATGGCCGTCTGAAGACGGAGGTCCATCACGGCTTCAAGTGCCTCGAAAAGGCGGCGGATTGAACTTGCAATCAGAGACCACCCTGCAATGCACCTCCAAGAGAACTCACATGTCAACCATGACGGTGCTGGGCGCACCCGGCGAAGTTTTTCTACTGTCACATTCCGTCATTCGATCGCACATCGGTTTGCCCACTTCAGCCAGTGTCAGCCGAATTGATCCTGAGTCACTTCACACCTTGTATCGGTCGCCCCCCTTGCAAGGTGGGCCCATGTGGCCTGGCGGCATGGCCGTCCATGCCAATGGCAACTTGTATGTCGTTTATGGGCGCTACGCGCACAAACTCGATCGACAATGTAATTTGTTGTCGACCTATTTGTTGCCACTCAACGAGCCCTACAACTCGTTTGTGGTTCTAGACAACGGCATGATTGTGACCAAAAATTTGTCGGCCACTACGCCCGCTCAACTCACCACACTGAAACCTGATACGTTCAAATCTGCTTGCAACGATGTCATCTGTCCTGAAGCCTCTATCGCCAGGCTGAGTGCCCACGGCAATACCGTCTATGTAGTGGGCGTGACAAAGGTTTGGCGCTTTCACTGGAACGAAACC
>JBIKOZ010000275.1:0-3138 GCA_044357745.1 Limnohabitans sp.
CGGCAAAGAGTTCATGTCCATTTACGAAGAAGCAGAAGCAGACTTGCGCGAACTCCTGGCGGTGCCGGCCAACTTCAAAATCTTGTTCATGCAAGGTGGCGGCATTGCTGAAAATGCCATCGTGCCTTTGAATCTTTCACAAGAAGGTACGGTTGACTTTGTGGTGACCGGCAGTTGGAGTCAAAAGTCATTCAAAGAAGCGGCACAGTTTTGTTCCCCGAATTTAGCGGCCAGTGCACAAAATACCAAGTTCACTGGCATTCCCGCTCCGGCCGAATGGCGTTTAAGCGACAACGCAAGTTATGTTCATGTCTGCACCAACGAAACCATTGATGGTGTCGAATACCACACGCTGCCTGACTTGAAGGCCCTCGGTAGCAATGCGCCTTTGGTCATCGACTTCTCTTCACACGTTGCCTCCCGAAGCGTTGACTGGTCAAAGGTTGGCTTGGCATTTGGCGGCGCGCAAAAGAATTTAGGTCCTGCGGGTCTCACTTTGGTGGTCATTCGCGAAGAGCTTCTGGGCAAAGCCATGAAGCATTGTCCCAGCGCCTTCAATTACAAGTTGGTGGCCGACAACGGCTCCATGTACAACACGCCGCCAACCTATTCGATTTATGTCGCCGGTTTGGTTTTCAAATGGCTGAAAGCGCAAACTGAAAATGGGGTCTCGGGTGTTGCAGCCATGTCGCAGCGAAGCATCGCCAAATCAAACTTGCTTTACGATTACCTCGATCAATCTCAGCTGTACGAAAACCGAGTCGAGAAGTCATGCCGCTCACGCATGAACATTCCTTTTTATTTGCGCGATGAATCGCGCAACGACGCTTTCCTAGCGGGCGCCAAAGCACGCGGCTTGCTGCAACTCAAAGGACACAAGTCGGTGGGCGGTATGCGCGCCAGCATCTACAACGCCATGCCCCTTGCAGGTGTGCAGGCGCTGGTGGCTTACCTCAAAGATTTTGAAACCCAACAAGCTTAACCAACGTATTTCAGGCCGCTTGACCAACTCAGACACACCATGACGCAACCCATTCAATCAGACGCCTTGGGCGAATTGCGAATTCAAATTGACACGCTTGATCAGCAGCTGCTGAACTTGCTGAATCAACGCGCCAAGGTCGCAGAAAAAGTGGGTGAAATCAAACGCGCAGAAGGTACGCCCTTTTTCCGCCCAGATCGTGTGGCTCAGGTCATTGCCAAGATTGAAAAAGCAAATCAAGGCCCCTTGCTGAATGCGCATGTGGCGTCCATTTGGCGAGAAATCATGTCAGCTTGCTTGGCCTTAGAGGCGCCACAACGCGTCGCCGTATTGGGGCCACAAGGCACATTTTGCGAACAAGCTGCCATTGAATTTTTTGGCAGCGCAGCCAGCCTGATCTACTGCAATAACTTTGACGAAGTGTTTCATGCCACTGCTGCGGGCACAGCCCAATATGGCGTCGTGGGCATGGAAAACTCGACCGAGGGCGTGGTGGCGCGCTCTCTCGATTTGTTCTTGCGATCGCCTGTCCATGTGATTGGCGAAGTGAGCCTGATGGTTCGGCACAACTTACTTCGTCAAATCGACAATCTCAATGACATTGAAGTGGTGTTGGCTCACCCTCAAGCTTTGGCCCAATGCCAAGCCTGGTTAACGCAGCATCTTCCCAACGCAGAGCGCAGAGCCGTTTCAAGCAACGCCGAAGGTGCGCGTCTGGCCAAGACCAACCCCTCTTGGGCGGGTTTGGCAAGTGAGCGAGCAGCCGCTCAATTTGGCTTGCACATCGTGGCGCACGCCATCCAAGACGAAGCCACCAACCGCACAAGATTTGCGGTCATTTGTTTGCCACAAACTTTGGAAACGCCACCTGCATCCGGCAATGATTGCACCAGCTTGGTGGTTTCTGTGCCCAACAAGCCAGGCGCGGTGCATGACTTGTTGATGCCTTTGAAGAATCATGGTGTTTCCATGACCCGCTTTGAGTCCCGCCCGGCGAAGTCAGGTCAGTGGGAATATTATTTCTACATTGACATTCAAGGCCACACTTCACAAGCGCATGTGGCGACCGCACTGAAAGAGCTTCAAGGCTTGTGCGCCTTCTACAAGGTTCTGGGTTCTTACCCCATCCCCGAATGAAATTCGAAAAAGTAGCCCTCATTGGCTGCGGCTTGATGGGCGGCTCTTTTGCAATGGCCGCAAAGCGTGCTGGCTGGGCCAATCACATTGTGGGGTACAGCGCCTCTGAAACCTCTCGCCAAAAAGCGCTCAGCATGGGCGTGATCGATGCTGCCGCAGACAGCATCGCGCAGGCCGTGCTGGACGCAGATTTGGTCTTACTGGCCGTGCCTGTAAAAGCCACAGCGGCTTGTTTTCAAGCCATTGCACCCGCCATGAAATCCAATGCACTGCTCATGGATGTAGGCTCCACCAAGTCAGACATTGTGTTGGCTGCGCAGGCCACATTGGGTGACAAACTTCATTGTTTCGTCCCCACCCATCCGATTACTGGCAAAGAAGTGGCGGGGGTTGAACATTCCGACGCCGATTTGTACAAAGATCGCGCACTGATACTGACCCCGATGTCGAGTTCTGGCGCAGAGCAAGTTCAACTTGCAAAAAAAATCTGGAAGAGTTTGGGCAGTGATATCAAAGAGCTCACGCCCGCTGCACACGATGCGGCATTTGCCGCTGTCAGTCATTTGCCGCATCTATTGGCCTACGCCATCATTCGCGGCATCTTCCAACAAAGTAAGGGCCCCGAGTTGATTGCTTTGGGAGGCCCAGGCTTCAGAGACTTTTCTCGCATTGCTGCAAGTGATCCTGTTGTGTGGCGCGATATTTTGACCACCAACCGCGAACAAGTGTTGCTTCAAATTGCACACTTTAAAAAAGCCTTGAACGAATTTGAAAAGGCCATTGAAACGAACAACGCCGTTGAACTCGAAGACATGATTCGTCAAGCCAGTGATTTGCGTTTCAATTGGCGCATTGGCGCCAACCAGAATTCAGAAGAATAATTACGCCAACATGTTTGCCACCGCATTTCTCGATATCCCCTCGTTGCAAAAAGCAGGCGGCGCTGTCACCCTGCCTGGCTCGAAAAGCATTTCCAATCGGGTCTTGCTTTTGTCTGCACTGTGCGAGGGCCACACATG
>JBIKOZ010000020.1:0-11067 GCA_044357745.1 Limnohabitans sp.
TAAGCTTCGGCGCGCTTGGCGATAGAACGGGGGTCGCGGTCGTAGGCTTTGCCATCACCGGGTTCCAACACGTCGCAACCCAAAATCAAGGTTGTTTCTTCAAAGAAGGGGTCGATGTTGGCTGTGATGGGATCGGGCATCAACAACATGTCGGAGGCTTCGATGCCTTTCCAACCGGCAATAGAAGAACCGTCGAACGCGTGGCCGTCAGTGAACTTGCTTTCATCAAAGTGGGAAATTGGCACTGAAACGTGCTGTTCTTTGCCACGGGTATCGGTGAAGCGGAAGTCAATGAACTTGACTTCGTTGTCCTTCACCATCTTCATCACGTCTGCGACGGTCTTTGCCATCAAATTCTCCTAAGGATGGGGTTGATAATTGGTTCTTCGGGAATGCAGTTTTTATGCCAACAATGACTCAGCACGGCAAATTCCCAAGTCCGCTATTGTGCCCTGAGGACAGAGACACGCTTGAGGTCTTGCTGGGAATTTTTCGCATCAAATTGACGCACCACAATACACCCATAATGCCCCATTATAGTGCGTCAATAATTAGCGCACCATTTCGGGGCCTAGCTTGACAGAAAATGGCTTTAAGCCCTCTTTCAATGCCTCAAAAGCGCTCTCAACCTGAGGCTCAACGCCTTTAACGCCCAATTCAATGTGCTTGCCCCACTCGGGATGATCCACACTGGGAAGGCTAAAAACCTTGATACCTGCATGTTGCAACTCAATGCGCTCCATCAACGGGGTGAGCGTTGCTTCCATGGCGCCAAACACAATGACAGACCTCTCAATACGCTTGGGTGCTGCGCCCCAGATTTGGCAATAGGCATCCAACTTGTCTTGCATCATGGGCCACGCCATGACTGGGAAACCAGGCACAAAGTGAACCATGCCATGCCCTTTGCCTTGGCAAGTGAATCCCGGAATTTTGTTGTAGGGGTTGCTGATGATCTGAGCACCCTGTGGATACGTTCCCATGTTCAATCGGTGCAAGTTGTCATCACGTTCAGGTTCAAAAGCAACACCCTGCTCCATGGCGACATCGCGCATGCGTTCCAAGATCAAGGCCTTGGCTTCAGCTTGCAATGCCAACGGCACGCCCAAAGCCTGGGCAGCGCATTGGCGGGTGTGATCGTCTGGCGTTGCACCGATTCCCCCGCAAGAAAAGACCACGTCGCCCGATGCGAAGGCGCGGGCTAAGACCTCTGTGATGCGCGCTGGGGAGTCGCCCACGTATTCTGCCCAAGTCAATTGCAAACCTCGCTCATTGAGAAGCTCAATGAACTTGGGCAGGTGTTTGTCGGATCGTTTGCCTGACAAAATTTCATCGCCGATGATGATCAGGCCAATCGAAGGGGGCGCGAGTTGAGAGGGTGAGTTCATGGTTGTACTTCGTTAAGAATAATCACGGGCTCTTCTCTGAGGCTACTGAGGGCAAGTAACAAAAAGTGAACAAACCAGAGTGCTGAAAAGATAAAGACAAGGGTATAGATCCAAACGGCAACGGGAATCAGAATGACAAATGCAGCAGCAAACAATGCGCCTGAAGCCCACACCAAACTAGGCGCTGCGCTCATTGCACCGGTGAGCACACCCATGCCCAACAATTGAAATCGATAGCGCTTCATCAGCTCTATCCGCTCAGGACTGGACGCATGTTCTGCCAAGACATCGTAGACCATGACCCTGTAAGTGAGCCATCCCCAAATCAATGCTGGCAACAACAAAGCAAGGGGCGGCAGCCACCAAAGCGGCAACGTCAAGACCAATGCGGTCATGGCCAAAGTCACAGACATCAAAGTCCACAAAACGCTTTGCCACAGCGAGCCGCCACGTTTGCGTTCTAGGTCGGGAAAGCGTCTTGTGCCAACCAAATTAACCAATGCTGGCGTCATCATGAATGACACTGCCAGCAAGCACATGATCATGACAACTGGGGTGACCGCCAAGATAATGACCAATGGGGCAAGCACGGCCTTCAAATTCATCAGGCCCACACGCTCCAGCCAGGTCCACGCCCATCCCATCACAGGACCCGCTTCCATTCCAGTGCGTACTGCGTCGACCGCGAGGTCCCAATACATCGCGCCTAAGCCTGTCACGATGACCGCCATCAAGATGAGCGGTAGCAAGGAGAGCATGATGACCCTGGGATGCAGGCAGTAAGCAAGCGCACGCCAGAAAGAATCGATGAAGAGCTTCACAAACGCGCATCCTTGCTTAGAAAGCGCGTGAAGCCTAATTTTTGTTGCGCCCAAAAACTCTGGCCATAATCGCGCCCCTGTTCCAATTGATCGCGAACACCTGTTGGGTCGTATCTGTTTGAGAAGTCAGCAGTTTTGAACATCATGTCCCACCATGGAAACAACACCCCAAAGTTGTGTCCGCCTAGGGTTTGGGGGCCTTCTGACTCGTGACCTATGCCAATGGCATGGTGCAAACGATGAAACCGCGGACTGACCCACAAGCGATCGCCGAGCCAGCCAAAACTGCATCGGATATTGGCATGTTGAAAACTCTCACTCAATTGACTCAAGACCACCAAAGCCACAAATTGGCCCGGGCCAACACCGATCAGTTTGGCCACCACTGAGAGTATGAGTGTGGTGATGACATCGTCTAACAAATGATTTCGGTTGTCTGTCCACATCGTCATTTGCCTTTGCGAATGATGCAAAGAATGGAGCGACCACCATCGATGAAGCTGATGCTGACCGCGGTGAATCAGATAGTGAATAAAATCAAAGACCACAAGGTACAAAAAGAAACTGACCCATGCAATGTCGGAGACGCCTGGCCAAATTGCATCGATATTGAAAGTTGGGAGCCCATGCACGCGCAACATTCCAAACGCAGTTTCAACGACATTTTCAAATGTGAAAAACATCACCAACTTGAACAGACCCAAACGGTGAATAAGGGTGTAAATCACATCAGTCTTGACCCCCTTGGCATCCGTGATGGGTTCGATAGGTCGCCATTTTTCCAACGGTGCAATCAGGACCATCAACAGCACAATTTGCATCAATCCCACCAAGAGCCAACCGGTGCCCTCAAAGGCCACATCCAGCAAATTGCCTGCACCCCCAGCAAATGCAATGGGCTGAACCACACTTTCAAACAACATCGTTTGCAACCATGCAAAGGTGTCAATGGGCCATTCAATCAAAGATGTGAGCATGATTTGAGTTTAAAAACTGACAGCGTTCAATTAGGTTCATCGAACCGTAGAAAGTAGTTTCGAATATTGCGGGTGCTGGCGCAAACTCGCAAAGCAAAAGCCTTTTTCTTTCAGGCCCACAATGAGCGGTTCAAGCACCCCCGGCGCCCAAGGGTCTTGGCGCGACCAAATGCCCAAATGGGCCATCAAAATATCGCCCGCTTTGATAGTTTGAAGTGAAGTTCGAAGCAACTTCGAATTACTGTGGGTTTGGCTGGACAACTCGTCGCCCAAAAAACCCGCTGGAGACCAACCGACGTGGGTGTACCCACACTGACTTGCTGCCTGTAACAGAGCTGGCGAAGTTTTGCCGCCTGGCGCTCGGAAAAGAGGCAAGCTGGGACGACCGGTCATGGCTTCAAGCCGCTGCGAGGCTTTTTTCAAGTTGGCGCAGTAGTCTTCTGCGCGCCACGTTAAATTTTGGTCTCTTTGCTCGCCTGCGCTGGGTCTAATTTTGAAATTTTGTGAATCAATGTCGGACCGCCAGTACGCATGGTCAAAGGTGTGGCTGGCAAAGTCATGGCCCTCGCTGGCCCGCTCTTTCCACCATGCTGACCAGTGCTGACCTAAACTGCCGTCACCCTCTTGTGTTTTTTCATGGGCTCCGAAAAAAGTGACCGGCACGCGATGCTTTCGAAGCACTTCAGCAATCAGCGGCGCCATGCCCATGTGGCCAGTATCAAAAGTGAGGTAGATTGGTTTTTGACATTGCGGCAATGATTTTTGAGGCTCAGCAGCCAAAGGAAAAGAAAGCGCAAGGAACGAAAATGTGCCCAGAATGATCCGGGCCAAAAGGCAGTTTAAAGGGTCATTGCCGGGGCGCATGGTCCAAAGTCCAAACCCCATGGGGTGACTTACCCACTTTGATTTGACGAACCACTTGTCGGGTGGCCATGTCAATCACACTTAACTTTTGCGCCCAACGTGAAGCCAGCAAAATGGTTTTGCCGTCGGCAGTGATGTCCATGCAATCAGGTCCAGAGGGACCGGGATACTTGTCAACCACTGTGAAACTTTTATAGTCAATTTTACTGATGGTGTTGGCCACACGATTGCTGACCAAGACATGCTGCTTGTCGCCAATGGCTCTGAATGCGTGGGCACCTTTTCCTGTTTGCAAATGCTTTACTTTTTTGGCGGTTCCATTTGACACGTCGTAGATCTCTACGCCATCGCCACCTGTCAATCCAATGAGCAGAAATTTATCGTCGGGGGTGCCAAATACATCGGCGGGCATTGGGCCTGTTTTCACACGCCACTTGATGGTTTGCGTCACTAAATCAATGGCCACCAATTCATTGCTGTCTTGCATGGTGGTCCAGACCGTGGTGCTCTTGCTGTCGATCCACAAGTGGCTTGGCGTTTTAGAAGATTGAATGCGCTTGACCAAAGTGGGCTTTTGACCATCCCATTTGTAAATGTCAATGTGGTTGAGTCGATTGGCGACTGTCACAAACCATTTCATGTCAGGTGAAAACCGCAGGTGATAAGGGTCCAAAATTCCTGGAATCACGCGCTGAACTTCTGCGGTTCGCGGATCAATGAACGTCAACGAGTCAGACAAAGCATTGGCGACGATGACTGATTTTTCATCTGGCGTCAGATAAAAGTGATGGGGCTCTTTGCCGGTTGGAATTCTCTTGGTTTCAGTCCACGTGACGGGATCGATCACACTGACATTGCCGTCAAGCGAGTTCAACACAAAAATGGGGGCAGGCGCTTTCGCCACAGGCTCAGGTGGCGGAGGCTGCGGGCTTGAGGACATGGCCGAAGCAAAACCCAAAGCAGCCAAACCCATTGTGAAAGTCAGTGCTCGTAAGATCATGCTTAGAGTGTAATGGGGTATTGAGACTTCGCATGAGAACTGATTGGCAAAACAGCAAAATTTTGAGCGTTCTGGTGTCAGAATTCAAACCATGACAGCGCCAATTCTCCTCTCCGTTTTAGGTGTTCAATTAGAAGTGCAACACATTTCATTGGGCAAACCCACCGATTCATCGGCAAAAATGCCCGTCTGCGTGTTCTTGCATGAGGGTTTGGGAAGCGTGGCCCTTTGGAAAGATTGGCCCCTTCAAATTTGTCAAAGCCTTGGTTGCGAGGGCTGGGTTTATTCGCGCCAAGGCTACGGCCAATCGGAGGGCATCACTGACGTGCGGGGCGCAGGACGCCTGAAAGCAGACTATTTGGACCGCGAAGCGCTGGAAGTTTTGCCGGCCCTGATGGCAGCTCTAGAAATCTCCAACCCCCTGTTGGTTGGCCACTCTGACGGTGGCAGCATTTCTCTCATTCACGCGAGTCACTTTTCAGTGGCGGGCTGTGTGGTTCTGGCACCGCATGTGATGGTGGAGGACATTGCCGTGAAGGCCATCTCAAAAGCACGCGACAACTTTGAGCAACTCAAGCCTAGATTGGCAGCATTTCACAAGGATGTCGATGTGGCTTTCTGGCAATGGAACGATGTATGGTTGAGCGACGCCTTTCAACATTTTGACATTCGCCCCCTGCTTCACAAAATTCAGTCCCCCTTGATGGCCATTCAGGGCTTCGATGATCCTTATGGAACCATGGCACAAATTGATGAGATCGCTGTGCGGGCGCCACAAACTCAAGTGGTGAAATTAGAAAAATGTGGCCACAGCCCCCACAAAGACCAAGCCCACGAAGTGCTTCAAGCCTTGAAGTATTTTTCGAGCTCGCTGGGCAAAATCCAACGCCACTGACCTGGCGCCAAATCCTCTGGCAACTGCAAGTTGCCGATGGCACTGCGGTGCAGGCCTTCAACCCGATTGCCCACCGCGGCCAACATGCGTTTGACTTGGTGATACTTACCTTCGGTGAGGGTGAGTTTCAAATGGGTCTCTGACACCTTTTCACAAGCTGCCGCTTGCACAGGCTTGGGGCTGTCATCCAGCACCACACCGGACAATAATTTGTCCACTTGTTGGTCAGTGATTTCGTGCTTGGTGGTGACCTCATACACCTTGGGCATGTGGTGCTTGGGCGAACTCATGCGGTGAATGAACTTGCCATCATCGGTGAGCAACAACAGGCCCGTGGTGTCTTGGTCTAAGCGGCCCACCGCTTGAACGCCTTGAACCGCAGCTTTTTGAGGACGCAGCCTTAAAGGGGAAGGTAATAAGGTGTAGATGCTGGGCCAAGTAGAGGGTTTTTGTGAACACTCGGTGCCTGTGGGTTTGTGCAGCATGAGGTAAGCGCGGTCAAAGTAAGGCCACTCGGTGCCCTGCACTTTGAACTTGAGATTTTCAAGATCAAAGAAAATACCGGGGTCGTCTTGCACCTCGCCATTCACACTCACATAGCCTTGTTGCACCAGGCCAGCGCAAACGCGTCGTGTGCCAAAACCTTGGCTGAAAAGGACGTCCTCCAAGCGCATGGGCTTCATGTCACAACCTCTCTCTGCAATCGCTCTTCCTTCTCACTTCATTGACTGATGTATCGAATTACTTCAAAGCTTTGAAACGCACACGCTTAGGCTTAGCGCCCTCTTCGCCCAGACGCTTCTTCTTGTCGGCTTCATACTCTTGGTAGTTGCCATCAAAGAACACCCATTGGCTATCGCCTTCAGCAGCCAAGATGTGCGTTGCAATGCGGTCTAGGAACCAACGGTCGTGGCTGATGACCATGACCGATCCCGCAAACTCAAGCAAGGCGTCTTCCAAGGCGCGCAATGTTTCCACGTCCAAGTCGTTGGAGGGCTCGTCCAGCAGCAGCACGTTGCCGCCTTCGATGAGTGTTTTTGCCAAGTGCAAGCGCCCGCGCTCACCGCCCGACAACATGCCGACTTTCTTTTGCTGGTCGCCGCCATTGAAATTGAAACGACCGCAATAGGCACGACTGGGCATTTGAAATTTGCCCACTGTCATGATGTCCAAACCACCAGAAACGTCTTCCCAAACGGTTTTTTCGTTGGACAGGTCGTCACGGTTTTGATCGACAAAGGCCATCTTCACGGTTTGACCCACTTTGATGGTTCCGCTATCGGGCTGCTCTTTTCCAGAGATAAGTTTGAAGAGTGTTGATTTACCAGCGCCGTTAGGTCCGATGATGCCGACAATCGCACCAGCGGGCACTTTGAAGCTCAGGTTGTCGATCAGCAAGCGATCGCCAAAGGACTTGCTGACATTGGTGAATTCAAAAACTTCGTTGCCCAATCGCTCCGCCACAGGAATGAAAATTTCTTGTGTTTCATTGCGTTTTTGGTAGTCGTAATCGCTCAGTTCTTCAAAGCGTGCCAAACGCGCCTTGCTCTTGGCTTGACGACCTTTGGGGTTAGAGCGGGCCCACTCCAATTCCTTTTTCATAGCCTTGGTGCGTGCATCTTCCGTGCGTTGCTCTTGACCCAAGCGCGCCTCTTTTTGCTCCAACCAATTGGAGTAGTTCCCTTTGTAGGGAATGCCGTGTCCGCGGTCGAGTTCCAAGATCCATTCGGCCGCGTTGTCTAAGAAATAGCGATCGTGGGTAATGGCCACCACGGTGCCAGGAAAACGTTGCAAGAACAACTCCAGCCAGTCGACACTCTCTGCGTCCAAGTGGTTGGTGGGTTCGTCCAGCAGCAACATGTCGGGACGGCTGAGCAACAAACGGCACAAGGCCACACGGCGTTTTTCACCGCCTGAGAGTTTGCCAATAATGGCTTCCCATGGGGGCAAACGCAAAGCGTCGGCAGCAATTTCAAGCTGGTGGTCGGACGCATCGCCAGCCGTGGCGATGATGGCTTCTAATTTAGCTTGCTCAGCTGCCAGGGCATCAAAATCTGCGTCCTCTTCGGCATAGGCTGCATAAACTTCTTCGAGACGTGCTTGCGCCGCTTTCACTTCGCCCATGCCGCCTTCCACTGCTTCGCGAACGGTTTCGTCGGGGTCCATCTGCGGCTCTTGTGGCAGGTAACCAATTTTGAGGCCTGCCATGGGAATGGCTTCGCCTTCAATTTCCTTGTCGATGCCGGCCATGATTTTCAGCAAAGTTGACTTGCCGGAACCATTCAAACCAAGCACGCCAATTTTGGCGCCTGGGAAGAAGCTGAGTGAAATGTCTTTGAGAATGTGACGTTTCGGCGGCACGATCTTGCCGACGCGGTTCATAGAAAAAACGTATTGGGCCATGGCTGGGATGCTCTTCAAAAAAGGGGGGGGGAGGTGATTTACCCAAAAGGGAAAAATAATTTTCCAGAACCTCAGATTATCCCTGTCTTTGGGGGCTACCTCGACCCCTTGAGGCCTTGAAATCTTTCAAATTACAAGACTCGATCGCCTGATTTGCCACTTCGGCTAGAAAACTGGACCAGCGCGTCCTGGGTTTCCAGGCCAATTCGGGCAGAACGACCGCCATAAACTTCGGACTTAAGCCATGCGGCTTCTGTCTCTAGGGCTTCTGCAGACTTGACAGCGGTGTACCAAACACGCGCCTCTGCATCCCACCGGTAGCCTCTGGCTTTGAGCTTGTCTTTGGTCTCAAAGGGGGAACCGAAAGCTTTCACCACGGTTCGGGCATTTTCGGCAGATTTGAAAAGTTGTTGCAAGCCGTTCAATGGTTTTATTTCGGCGTATGGCTTGAGGGGTGAGGACAAAACTCTGAGTAAGGCATGGCAATCCACTTGTGCGCGGTGTGCGTCGTAAAACCATCCCAACTCACTGCACAAGAACTCCAACTTGGCGGAACCCAATCCTTGGGCCTTCCAGTCAATGCCGGCAAAGGAGCACGCCCAGGCTTTGTGCTCAAACACTTCTAAGCGGTTTTCAACGAAGGGCCGATCAAAGCCCGCGTTGTGCGCCACGATGAGATCTGCGCGTTCAACCATGTCTTTGATTTTGGCCTCGTCCAGCTTTTGACCTTGGACGTCTTTGCTGGTGATGCCTGTGAGTTTCGTGATTTCAGGCGGGATGGGACGGCCAGGATCTTCGAAGTCTTCGTACACTTCGACTTCACCCACGAGTTGCCCCGTTTGCAAATCCAAGTCCACGGCCAGCATGGCCAACTCGATGATGTTTTCTGAACGCGAATCTAAACCGGTGGTTTCAGTGTCCAGAATCAACACGCGCTTTGTAGGCCCACCTGTTGCGGGACCAAAATTCAAAATAGGGACCAAGCGTCGCTTTACTTTGTAATCGGGATGCGCCGTCAGTTGATCGGCCATTTCTTCAAAATTCATCTGAGTCTCGCTTGATCTTGGAAAGACGCTTATTTTGACCGATGCAACAGGGCTTCCGCCAAACCACCACTTCGAGTGACGCGTTGGCTGACCGCACTGAACAATACGGAGGGGCTAGGCACCCACCAAGTTAAATGTTTTTTGGCGCGGGTCACACCCGTGTAAAGCAACTCCCTGGTCAGCACGGGGGCTTCACGGTCTGGCAAGACCATCAGAACGTGTTCGTACTCTGAACCTTGCGCTTTGTGAACGGTCATGGCCCACACAGTTTCAACGGCATCTAGGCGTGAAGGCAAAACCCATCTGACATCACCTTTGCCATCGGGAAACGCCACCCGCAAACCATTGGCGGTAGGCAAACATTGACCCACATCACCGTTCATCAGCTTCAGGTGGTAGTCGTTGCGCGTCACCATGATGGGGCGTCCCACAAACCAAGTATCTTCGGTTTTAGCTGCCCTGAAGTTTTGAGCCATGTTGTTAGACAAGCCCAGGGCATTGGCGATGCGATCATTCAAAACTTGAACGCCCCACGCGCCTTGGCGCAGTGCACAAAGCACTTGGAACTCGCTGAAGCAATTCAGCAATTGAAGTGCTTGCTTATTGTCACAGACGGCACCCGCTTGCTGCAGCGGTTTCAAAACTTTCAACCAAGAAGACCAGCCCGCACACAATGCGTTCACAACTTCTGGATGGAGATCAGCTGGGGGCCTTTCGCGCCACGCATCAGGCCAGCGTTGAACCTCTGGGCCGTCAATGGCAGTCTCAAACCTCGCAAGCGACAATGCATCCCATTGCGTTTTGATTTGCTCTTGATCACCCGAATTGATCAGTTTTGCCCATTGACCGATGGCACTCTTGGCATGAAAACGACGACTCACATGAAGCACCGCTGTTTGTTCCGATAAATCGTAAGGTTTCTGGGGATGCGCTTCAGTGATGCCATTTGCTTGGGCAGAACCCTCGCACATTTGAGACCACACAGCACCGGCCTCGACCGATGCGAGCTGGTCTTTGTCGCCCAACAAAACCAACCTGGCCTCGGCTGGCACGCATTGCATCAATCTCGCCATGAGCTCTAAGTCAATCATGGAGGCTTCGTCGACCACCACCAAATCGGTTGCCAAAACTGGTGCGGGTTTAGCCGCGGCATCGGGGTTGTAGTGCAACAGCTGGTGCAAAGTGACCGCTTGCGAAGGGATGCCCTGATCCCAACCTTCTGGCAAGGTGGTCAATGCCGACTGAATCGAAGCACTCAAGCGACTGGCAGCCTTACCGGTGGGAGCGGCCAAATGAATGCGCAATTTTTTGCGCTGATCTTGTGCGGCGCTCTGCAGCAAGGCCAATAACCGAACGACCGTGGTGGTTTTGCCTGTACCTGGGCCGCCGGTGATGAGCGTAAGACCTGCACGCAGTGCTTTTGCGCAAGCGATGCGCTGCCAATCTGTCTCTTCGCTTTGAACGCCGAACAGTTTATTCAATTTATCGTCTGCGTCTTGCGGCACTTCAAAGTTTTGAGCTAGACGCATTTGAATCGAACGATGAATGCTTTGTTCTGCTTGCCAGGCTCGCCTGAGATAGACGCGTTGAGCTTGGCCGTCTTCTTGGAAAGACATCACGATGGGTGAATGTGCACCCATCGCCCATGGCATTGTTTGAGCAGCATCAGCCCA
>JBIKOZ010000277.1:0-3116 GCA_044357745.1 Limnohabitans sp.
TGCCAGCCCCAATCCGGTGCCTTTGGCCTTGGTCGTGACGTAGGGTTCAAAGGCTCGCTGCAAAATATTGGGCGCAAATCCAGGGCCTTCGTCCGAAACGGTCAACTTCACGCGTTTTCTTGCCGGGCTCCATCGGGTGGTCAACATCACCTTGGATTGAGGCGCGCTGGCGTCTTGGGCATTTTGAATCAGGTTATGAACCACCTGTCGAAGTTGTTGGGCATCCCCCTCAATCAAGGGCACAGTGGGGTCTAGGTCGGTCAGAACCTGCGCGCGCGTGGCTGTCTCTGTGGGTTCCTGCGCATACAACACCATCACATCCTGAATCAAGGCATTCAAGTCTAAGGGGTTGAGTTCTGCCGATGGGAGCCTGGCGTAGTCTCTGAATTCATTCACCAAGCGCTTCATGGCCGCCACTTGGTCGACGATGGTTTTGACCGATTTGGAGAGGACAGACTGATCGGCCTCCTCCAACTTACCGTCCAACTTTCGCTCCAGCCTTTCCGCAGAAAGCTGAATGGGCGTGAGGGGATTCTTAATTTCATGCGCCAGCCGGCGCGCCACCTCGCCCCAAGCTTGCGAGCGCTGCGCTGAAACAATTTCAGAAATATCGTCGAACACCAACAGGCGCATGCCGTCTGGCAAAATGGCGCCGCGCGCCACCAGCGTGACCGCGGTTGCCTCCAAGCCTTGCCCAGAAGCATGGATTTCAAAGGACTTTTGCCAATGATCGAGTTCGTGGCGGTCTTTGTCAGCACTCAACAGTTCAAACTGTTCTTGCACGCCCACTGCAAAGTTGTGCATATGGGGCAAGCTCAACAAAGCCGATTTTTCATGCGCGGCCAAGGGGACTTTCAAAATTCGGGTGGCACCCGGATTGGAAGACTGAATCAAGCCACGCGCATTCATCACAATCACCCCGGCCGTCAGGTTGTCCAAGATGGTTTGCAGGTTGCCACGCGCAGCGTCCAGCTGACTCAAGCTTCGCTCGACGGTCGTGCGCGCGTCTGACAACTGCTGCGTCATCTCGGCAAAGGAGCGGGTTAAACCGCCCAGTTCGTCTTTACCTTGCAGCGTGTATTTGGGCGACAAATCACCCGCCGCCACCTGGCGCATACCAAGCGCCAAGAGCAACAACGGGCGCGCCAGTTGATTGCCCAGCAACATCGCAATCAGCACCGCCGCCAACACCGCCATGATGAGACTTAAGGTGAGCGTGCCAATGTACATTTTCCGAAGACCCTCACGGGCCAATGCGCGTTCTTGATATTCGCGGTTTGCGGACTGAACGTCCAGCGCGTTGGCAACCAACGTGGCTGGCAATTGTTGAGAAATTTGAAGGACCCAAGGATCGTCTTTCAAATTCAAGCTGTTTTGTGGCACCAGGGTCAAAACTTTGATACGCCCATTGGAAGTGCCGGCGATTTCGTCCAGGCCCTCCACAATCTCGACACTGAGATTGCTGCGCACTTGCTTCAGTTGCGAAGCCGTTGGGCGCTCGGGTCGAATGGCAAATTTTGACTCACCCGCAGTAGCAATCAAACGCCCATCGAGCGTCCAAAGCACCGCATCGCTGGCGTCCATTTGGCTGCGAACTCGGTCCAATGCCAGCGCAGCGCTGGCCTCCTGAACGTCAACCAGCTGCTGTGAGGCCACCCGCGATTGCTTGGCCAAGTCGCTGGTTAAGGTGTCTAAGGTGACGCGACCCAAGTTAAGGCCCGCCACCAAGGCGCCCTCCACTTTCACATCAAACCAGCTTTCAATAGAGCGTGAGACAAACTGGTAAGACACCACATAAATCAAGACCCCGGGAACCACGCCCACCAGCGCAAAGATGGTGGCCAGTTTTACCAGCAATTTCGATCCGAATTGCCCTTGCCTGACACGCAAAATCAGGCGGGTTGTGCCCCACACCAAACCCAACAGCAACAGCCCCGCGCCCACCAAATTGACGGTGTAGAGGCGATCGTAATTGCGGTCATACAGCGCCCTGTTGCCCGTCGCTTGCGTCAACAAAACCAAGAGTCCCAAGCCAATGATCAACAACAGCGTGACACCAATGCCAATCATCCAACGAACCGTTTTGGACGGCTCAGCGCCTGTCGCAATTCGTTCTGTTTTGTACTGATTCATTTCTGACAATTTCCGATGATGTTCGAAGTCAGCGGCTTATGTCTGTCGGCAGGCGCAAGGTTTTTTGGGTGGCCAAATTCCATTCGGCATTGCTACCGGCCGTCATTTGGAAAGGTCTTGCCAGCTGCGACACATCGAGTCGAAATTTGAAGATCAAGGTGTACTTGCTGTCAGCTTCAATGTCTGACAAGTCCGCCACCTTCCAATTCACGGTGCGCCTGATCGCCGCCAGGGCTTCGGACAAGGTCTCGAAGCTTTGCGACAAACTGCTGGCGATGCCCACTGAGCCAATAGGTTCGCGCGACACATTCAGTCGCCACAGGCGAGTGAGGGGTTGGTAAGCCAAGCGGTAATGACGAGACACGATGCTTATTTTTTTGTCGGTCCAATACCAACGGTCACGCGTGATCTCGACTTCTGCCAAGAAATAGAGGGGCATGCCTTTTTGCAGTGCATCTTCCACAATGCTGCTCAGGTCGAGTCGCAAACTGCTTTGCAATAGCAATGCACCCTCCGACCTTCCAAGCCTTAGCTCGGTCACCTCGAGGGGGTTGGCCGATGTTGCCTGGGCTTGGGTCTGGGCTTGTGCTTGTGATTGAGCATGTGCTTGCGGGCTGAACAAGCCCCCCCAACACGCGCACAACAAAAGCGCACGAAGCCAAAAGCTTGTGCGCCAAGGTCCATTCCACTCAGATTGAACGCTTTTCCAGCAGTGCGTAATAAAAACCGTCATGTTCACCCATGTGATTGTCGCGGAGACTGGGTTCGGAATTGACATTTGAGGGCGTTAAATGCCCCGGAGAGGGCAGGATCAGGGCATCAGTGTTGTGTTGAACAAACGTTTGAATTTGGGTTTCACCCTCCGCCTTGAAAACAGAGCAGGTGCAATACAGCAGTCGGCCCCCGGGTTTGACCAAGGGCCAAAGCGCTGTCAGGAGTTTGACCTGAACTTCGGCCAGCTGCTGCACATCGGTTTCTCGCCG
>JBIKOZ010000278.1:0-3109 GCA_044357745.1 Limnohabitans sp.
ATTACAGACGCATTGAAGTCAACTTCGCCCGCTTTCAAAGCCCCAGCATCTTTTTTCTTAGCCATGAATGTTAATTTTCCGAACGCTTTAAGACACGCTTCAAGCTGTAAAGCGCCTCCAGTGCCTCGCGTGGACTGAGGGCGTCGGGATCGATTTGATTCAGGGCGGCTTCTAGAACTGAGGGTCCTGCGCTTTCTGCTTCAGGCGGCGGTGCAAACAGATCAACCTGTATGCGGTTTTCGTTGGCACCGGCTTCTAAGGCAGACAAAGTGTGACGCGCATGGTTTAACACCCCGGTTGGCATGCCTGCCAATTTGGCCACTTGCACGCCATAACTCTTGCTGGCAGGGCCCGCTTGTAACTCATGCAAAAACACAATGTCATTGCCCGATTCTGTAGCGCCCACATGCATGTTCAAGGCGGCGTGATGGGTGGCTGGAAACTCGGTGAGTTCAAAGTAATGCGTGGCAAACATGGTGAAAGCTTGTGTTTTATCGTGCAGGTGCGTGGCAATGCCGCTGGCCAAGGCCAAGCCGTCAAAAGTGGATGTGCCGCGGCCAATTTCGTCCATGAGAACCAAAGACAAAGGTGTGGCAATGTGCAGAATTTGAGCAGCTTCTGTCATCTCCAGCATGAAGGTCGATTGGGCATTGGCCAAGTCATCGGCAGCGCCGATGCGCGTGTGAATTGCGTCAATGGGCCCCAGCTTGCAGCTGCTGGCCGGCACATGGCTGCCTATGCTGGCCAAAAGTACGATCAATGCCACCTGCCGCATGTAAGTGGACTTGCCGCCCATATTGGGGCCGGTGATGATTTGCAAACGCTGCTTGCTGTTCATCAGGCAATCGTTGGCAATGAAACTACCTCCTGATGTTTCCGCCAACCGCGCTTCTACAACGGGATGACGGCCTTGCCTGATTTCAATGCACGGCTCTTTGGTGAATTGTGGTGCGCACCAATGGAGGGTGGCGGCTCGCTCTGAGAGCGTGCAAAGTGCATCCAAAGCTGCCATGGCTTGAGCCAATTTGGTGAGCGACTGAATGTGCGTTTGCAGTTGTTCTAACAAGAGCTCGTACAAGTATTTTTCGCGTGCCAATGCGCGCTCTTGTGCAGACAAGGCCTTGTCTTCAAAGGCCTTGAGTTCTGGCGTGATAAAGCGCTCTGCATTTTTCAAGGTTTGGCGCCGACGATAGTCCTCTGGGACTTTGTCAATTTGACCTTGAGTCACTTCAATGTAGAAGCCATGAACTTTGTTGAACTGCACTCGCAAATTGGCGATACCCGTACGTGCTTTTTCGCGTGTTTCTAACTCAAGCAGGAAGTCATCGCAATTGGTTTGAATGGCACGTAACTCGTCCAACTCTGTGTCCAAGCCATGTGCCATGACACCTCCGTCGCGAATCAAATTGGCGGGCTCTTCCAGCAGTGCCTGTTGCAGTATTTCAATCAAACCTGTCGGCGGCTGCAAGTCGAAGTGGATGTCATGCAGTAATTTGGTAGGCGACAAGTGACCCAATGTTTTTTGCAAGTGATGCGCCAACGATGCTGAACGAATGAGTGCATTTTTAAGGGCCACCAGTTCTCGCGGCCGAACTTGCTTGAGTGCAATGCGCGCCGTGATGCGTTCCACATCGCTGGCGCCTTTGAGTTGCTCTCTTAACCTTGACCAAATGGTCACGCCGCTTTGAGCAGCGCTGTGGTCATTCAATTGATCGATGGCGGCCAAACGATCGACCGCAATTTGCCTATCGCGCATCGGGTTGAGCAACCATTGTTTGAGTTGACGACTGCCCATACCTGTCATGCAGGTATCGAGCAATGAAAAGAGGGTGGGCGAGTCTTCGCCTCGCAAAGTTTGTGTGAGTTCTAAATTGCGACGCGTACTGGTGGGCAGGTCAATGAGGTCGTTGGCCTTTTGAACTTTGAGTTGCGACACATGCGGCAGAGCTCTGCCTTGCGTGTGTTCAGCATAAGTGATCAAGGCACCTGCTGCTGCATGCGCATGGCTGAGTTTGTCAGCATCCCAAGCAGCCAGGCTGGCCACATTGAGTTGCTTGGTGAGCTTGCTATGACCCAGGCCGGATTCGTATTGAAAATCGGGACGCAATGTGAGCGAAAGGGGAGCGCCTCGTTGGCCCAATTTGAGCGACTGAAGTTGCTGTTCCCACTTGGGGCTAATGCTGGCACTGACCAGTAATTCGCTGGGTGAAATTCGTTCGAGCCAATCTGCCATTTCATCGTGCGTGCATTCGGCCAAATGCAGAACCCCTTGCGTGACGCTGAGCCAAGCCATGCCACACGCATTGCGCGGCGCAATGTGCAATGACAACAAAATAGCTTCGCTTTTGTCAGACAGCAACTCTGTGTCTGTGAGCGTGCCTGGTGTGACAACACGGACCACTTTGCGCTCTACAGGCCCCTTGCTGGTGGCCACATCGCCCACTTGTTCGCAAATGGCCACGGACTCGCCCAGTTTGATGAGCTTGGCCAAATAGTTTTCAACAGAATGAAAGGGCACTCCCGCCATGGCAATGGGCTTGCCTGCTGTTTGACCGCGATGTGTGAGGGTGATGTCCATGAGACCGGCGGCACGCTCGGCGTCTTCAAAGAACATTTCGTAAAAGTCACCCATCCGGTAAAAAAGCAGGGTGTCAGGAAACTCCGCCTTGATGCGCAAATACTGCTGCATCATAGGCGTGTGAGCACTCAAGTCGAGCGCGTCGGTCATGGCTTAGATCGGGCTGTCGGTTGAGATTTGACGTGCTTCCGTATCCTTGATGTCGGCCGCACGCATGGCCGCTTTTTCGCCAGCACTGGCGAATTTGCTGTACTTGCTCAGGATAGGAACCAGCTGGCCGTAAATTTTAGGCGTGCCTGCCAAGCATTCTTTTTGATCCAAGAAATCGGCGTCGCCCGTGAAGTTGCCCACCAAGCCGCCCGCTTCAGTGACCAGCAAAGAGCCCGCAGCAACATCCCAAGACTGAAGACCTGTTTCGAAGAAGGCATCTGTGAAACCTGCGGCCACATAGGCCAAGTCCAATGCTGCGGCACCTGGCCTGCGCAGACCCTCGGTACGCTGCATCACCTCGCCCATCATGCGCAGGTCTTG
>JBIKOZ010000279.1:0-3108 GCA_044357745.1 Limnohabitans sp.
TTATAACCTCCGAGACTCAGCGGTTCGACTTTGAAAGCTGTGAATTGCGAGGTCGCGTGCCATAATCGACGACCACTTTCAGCAATGAAACAAGTGCGGCTGTAGCTCAGTGGATAGAGTATTGGCCTCCGAAGCCAAGGGTCGTGGGTTCGATCCCCGCCAGCCGCACCACTTGTTCAGCGATTTTTACCGCCGCCCACCACGCCTTCGTTGGGCAAAAGCTGGATATCCTCTTTGCGCCTGCGGTTGCCGATCGGTGTAGATGCCACGCCCTTTTGTGAGGCCTCTATGTCTTCTTCACTTGGGTAATCGCCCAGTAACCAGTAGTCAAAAATTCGCCTAGCGATGGGCGCTGCTTGTGCCGCACCAAAGCCAGCGTTTTCAACCACAATGGCCAAGGCAATTTGTGGATTCTCAGCAGGGGCAAAGGCCATGTACAAGGCATGGTCGCGTTGATGTTCTTCCAATTTGCTGGCGTTGTACTTGTCTTTTTGGCCAATGGTCACAGCTTGAGCCGTGCCCGTTTTGCCGGCGCTTTGATACGTCGTACCTGCAAACACACGAGCTGCAGTGCCATCTTTGGCAACGCCAATTAAGCCCTGCTTGATGACTTCCACGTGCTCTGGTTTGAACCCCAAATTGACCGGGGGCGTGTTCAGGACACTTCGGTCGACGCGTTGAATGGGATCTTGGGTGGCCACCACCAAGCGGGGTTGATGGTGTGTGCCACCGTTGGCCAAAGTGGCCGTTGCATTGGCCAATTGCAACATGGTGAAGGTGTTGTAGCCCTGACCAATGCCCAATGAAATAGTTTCACCACCATACCACCGCTGTTGCTCTGGTTTTTTATAAGTTTTCTTTTTCCACTCGGTGCTGGGCAAGGTTCCGCGCAGTTCGCCTGGCAAATCGAGCCCCGTGATTTGGCCAAAACCCAGTGGCTTCATGAAGTCATGGATGGCGTCAACGCCCATGGTGTTGGCCAATGAGTAGTAATAGACGTTGCTCGACAGCACGATGGAGCGAACCATGTCGACCGGTCCTAAACCCGTATCGCCGTGGCTTCTAAAGGTGTGGCCACCATAGGTCCAAGAACCAGCATCGTTAATGACTTCACTGGCACTGCGTTTGCCCGTTTCAAGCGCAGCCAAGGCCATGAAGGGTTTGTAAGTCGAACCCGGTGGGTAGGTGCCTCGCATGGCGCGATTGAGAAGTGGTTTGTCCATCGATTCACTCAGCATTTTCCAACTCTCGCTGTCGATGCCATCGACAAATAAATTGGGATCAAAAGTGGGCTTGCTGACAAAGGCCAAAATTTCACCGGTACGGGGATCAAGAGCGACCAAAGCGCCGCGCCGATCACCGTAGAGGTCTTCGATCATCTTTTGCAATTTGATATCGATAGAAAGCACCACGTTTTGGCCTGGTGTTGCGGGCTTGCTGGCAAGCCTTCTCACGGCGCGGCCTCCAGCCGATGTCTCTACTTCTTGTACGCCAGTGATGCCGTGTAACTCACGCTCATAGCGCTGCTCAACACCTAGTTTGCCAATGTACTGTGTGCCACGGTAATTGGCTTCTTCGTCGTTTTCTTCAAGCTGCTCTTTTTCTTTTTGGTTGATGCGGCCAATGTAGCCCACCACGTGGCTGGCCATGTGACCAAAGGGGTAATTGCGAAACAATCGGGCTTTGATTTCGACACCTGGAAATTTAAATTGCTGCGCTGTGAATTTTGCGACCTCCTCATCAGTGAGCCGAGAGCGAATGGGCAATGAGTCAAAGTTTTTGGACTCTTCTCGCATGCGTTTAAAACGCCGTCTGTCGCGCAGTGGAATGTCAATGATTTCAGACAAGCTGTCGATGGTGGCTTCTAAATCTTTCACGCGCGAGGGTGTGATCTCTAGTGTGTAAGCAGAGTAGTTGTTGGCCAACACCACGCCATTGCGATCCAAAATAGTGCCTCGATTGGGCACCGTGGGCAAGATGGCTGTGCGGTTGTTTTCAGCCTGCGCCAGCAAGTCATCGTGCCGAATCACTTGAAGATAAAACAAGCGCAGGCCCAGCAATGCAAAACACAAAAGCACTGCGCCTTGCAGTACCATCACGCGCGTTTGAAATTTGAAGATCTCAAACTGTGTGTTGCGCAACTCGCTTAACGAGGGCAGGTGAAAGGCCATGACTTAGATGGGCCGGTTGGCGTCGGGGTCATGCGCCCGACGTTGTGGCGCCAGCAAAATGAAATTGGCGACGGGCCACAACAAGGTTTCTAAAAAGGGTATGAGCAGCATGGGCCAACCAGGGAAATCATCACCAGTGCTCAGCCTAACGACCAGGCCAATGGCCTCTGCCAAAATAAAGAAGGGTGCAATTTGAATCATTTGCTCTTGAATGGGGAACCAAAGCAAGCGCCGGTGCAAGCTGAATGCAAAGTAGCTCAACACCACATACGACAGTGCATGCTGGCCCAACAAGGACGATTGCTGCACATCCATCCAAAGACCCAAGACGAAGGCAATGGCCATGCCCACTCTGCGGGGCTGATGAATGCCCCAAAAAAATATGCATACGGCCAACACGTCAGGCAACCAAATGGCTTGTGAAAAACCCAACAACATGCTTAACAGCAATGCGCTGATTAAGCTGCCTGCAATGAACCAGGGGCTGACTGGCAGCAACAAGGCTTCGCGTCGTTCCATGATCATGGCGCTTTACCTTTCGCTGCAGGCTGCGAGCCTGTGGGTTGCAGGATCAAGACATGTCTGCCTTTGAGCTCGGCCAATGGGGTGGCATGAATGCGCGCAAAAGAAATATCGACACGCCTTTCGATGTGACTTATTCGGGCAACTTGAAGGCCCGCAGGATAAACACCATCAATGCCGCTGGTGGTGAGCAAGTCGCCTTCTTTGACATCTGCACTGGCTGGCACAAACTTCAACTCAATCATGGGTACACCAGCCAACATGTCGCCGCTGGTGATATTGCGCGCGCCAGTTCTGCTGTTGAGAACAGGAATGCTTTGGTCGTTGTCGGTTAACAGAGTGACTTCAGAGGTGAAAGGAAATACGCGTGTGATTTGACCGATGACGCCACCAGCATCAATGACGGGAGAGCCCA
>JBIKOZ010000280.1:0-3106 GCA_044357745.1 Limnohabitans sp.
ACCTTGTTTTTGGTGGCTTCCAAAACTTTCACCACCTTGGAAACCATGACCAATGCCTTGTCGGCCAAACGTTGGTTTGAAGCGCAAGGCGGCACGCCTGTGTCGCGCCACTTTGTGGCCCTCACCACCAACGTGGAAGCTGCAGCCAAGTTTGGCATCCAAACTTGTTTTGGTTTTTGGGATTGGGTGGGCGGCCGTTATTCATTGTGGTCATCCATTGGTTTGCCGTTGGCCATTGCCATTGGCGCTGATCATTTCCGTTCGTTTTTGGCGGGTGCACACGCCATGGACCAACACTTTCAACAGGCCGATGTCGCGCACAATTTACCAGTGCGTTTGGGTTTGCTCGATGTTTGGTATCGCAACTTTTTGCACTACACCAGTCGTTGCATTGCGCCGTATCACAGCGCTTTGAAACGCTACGCGCCTTACTTGCAGCAACTTGAAATGGAGAGCAATGGCAAGCAGGTTGACCCTATGGGAAAGGCTTTGCCGTATGGCACATCGCCCGTATTGTGGGGCGAGCCAGGCACCAACGGTCAGCATGCGTTTTTCCAAATGCTGCACCAAGGAACCGATGTGGTGCCGCTGGAGTTTGTGGCTGTGAAAAACGCCACGCATTCTTTGCCTGATCACCAAGCTTTGTTGTTGTCCAATGCGCTGGCGCAGGGGCAAGCTTTGATGGTGGGCAAGTCAGATGTGGGTGGGCACAAAAACTTTCTGGGCAATCGACCCAGTACGTTTATCTTGCTGGAAGATTTAACACCCTTCAACTTGGGTGCTTTGATTGCTTTGCAGGAACACCGCGTGTTGGTGAGTGGTGCCGTATGGGGCATCAATAGCTTTGATCAATGGGGGGTGGAGCTGGGCAAAGTGATGGCCAAAGACATTCATGCGCGTATTTTGTCGGGGGATGTAGCGGGTTTGGATGCTTCGACGGCGCAGTTGTTAAGGCGTTTGGCGTAATACTTGAGAACTTGGCAAATGACAAAGATTGTCGCTTGACAAAAAGTACTGCGATCGTAAACTAAAAGAATGAAGCCTTCCACCGCCTTATCAAGCAACAGAGCCGTCATTAGAGCGCTTGTCAACGCGCATGGCTTGCGAAATCCTAGAGTTTTTGGGTCAGTAACACGTTGCGAAGATTCGGAGTTAAGTGACTTAGATATATTGGTGGATCCACTTCCAAGCACATCCTTGCTAGACCTTGCCAAACTTCAATTGTCTTTGGAAAAACAATTGGGTATCCATGTGGATGTGCTGACGCCAAATGCTTTGCCAGAGAACTTTCGCAATCAAGTACTCAAAAATGCTATCCCAGTATGACCTCGTTGAATGAACTTAGATTGAACGACTACTTACAGCATATGCTTCAAGCGATTCAACGCATTGGAGAGTACATCGAAGAGCATACAGAGGATTATTTTTTAAAGACCCCCATCCTGCAAGATGCTGTTGTGAGGAATATAGAAATTCTGGGTGAGGCCTCAAATAATCTGTTGAAGCGATTTCCTGAATTTACTTCTTCTTACCCAGAAGTGCCCTGGGAGGCCATCTATTACATGCGCAACCGTATCATTCACGGCTATGTTTCAATAGATTACCCACTCGTTTGGGGTGTGATCAGCAAGGATTTACCTGATCTTCAAAAACAACTCAATGCTATCAAAGTTAGCCTGACGCCATAACATCCCCCCGAAAGTCATTGCGGGGGGGGATGGCGTCTCAATTCGGGCAATGCAATTGAGCAGGCTGGCATGCCAGCGCCGCAAAACGTTCAATGTTTATGGCTGTTGTGATCGTGCGAGTTATTCGACTTGTTAGCGGGTTTGTTTGTCTGTATTGACTGCGCTGTTGAGCCCTTGTCTTGCACAATCACTTGCCCCTTCATGCCTGCTTAAAAATGGCCCGGAATGAGGCAAGCCATTTGTAAAGTTTGAGCGTGGTCAAAGCGTATCACCCATTCTTTGGTTTCACCTGGCTTGACGCTAAGTGCTAGCAAGTCATTGCCAGAACCGTGATCGTGTCCGCCTGAGTGTCCTGTCGATTGTTTCATATCAATCGCATGAGCCTTGAGCGCGGCTTCAGAGCCCAGTACCATTTCATGCGGCAATTTGCCGCTGTTGTGAACCACCAGTTTAAGTGTTTCTCCTGCGGCGACCTGTAAAAGGTCGGGCGTAAAACGCATCGTGTCGTTCATGTCGACTTGGAGGGTGCGATCGACAACCATGCCGCTATGCATGGGTGTGTTTGCAGATGCGCCGTGAGTGTCATGCGGGGCTTCTGCGCCATGTGCATGACCACCACCCGTCCATTCGGGGTTTCGCACCAAGGCCTCATAAGCGGCCCAGCTGCTGGCACAAACCGCAAGACCTAAGCTCAATGAATAGATCATCAATGCGCGTTGCATGCGCAATTTCAGAGTGAGCATCAAGGCCAAAATAGAAACAGCAAAGCCCAAAGGCACGACCCAAGCGCTGCGCGCAGGTGAGTCGGGGAAATGTTGCAGACCCCCTGTAAAAAATCCCAAGCCGATAGACAGCAAGGTACCGACCCGAGCGACTCCCACAAACTTGTTTTGATATCTTGACTTCGGTGTTCCATCCAAGCACCCACCACAAACAGCACGATGCCGACTGCTGCAGTCCAAAGGGATCGTTCACCACTGAAGAAGCCGTGATTGACGGCACCCGAAATGAAACTGATGCCCGAATACTTGAGCAGCATGGCGCTGTGTTGAATTTGAAACGATGCGGTCATGGTGACTTTGCGAAATGATGGGCGACCTGTTGACTTGCAATGACCGTGATTTTAAAGGACCTTCTTTCGATCTGCGCAGGCATAAAAAAACCCCGCAATTTCTTGCAGGGTTTCTTGTGCGATATCAAAAGTCTTTGCACAGACCCTTGAAGCAGCAGGCAATTACATGCCCATGCCGCCCATACCACCCATGCCGCCCATGTCAGGCATGCCACCGGCGCCAGATTCGTCTTTGGGTGCTTCTGAAACCATGCACTCTGTGGTCAACATCAAAGAAGCCACGGACGCTGCGTTTTGCAAAGCAGTGCGTGTCACTTTGGTGGGGTCCAGGATGCCCATTTCAATC
>JBIKOZ010000281.1:0-3097 GCA_044357745.1 Limnohabitans sp.
AAAGTGATCAGTTTTTTTACCAAGCGCGCACGGGGCTTGCTGGCGCGCTACGCCATCCAGAAGCACATTGACAATCCGGAAAAGTTGAAAGAATTCAATCTTGAAGGCTATGCCTATGCGGCCTCTGATTCTGATGCCAATCGTTGGGTTTTCAGACGTCGTGAAAAGGGTGCCGTATGAACCTGCCAGAGCAATCACAGCTGGGCAAAAACAGTGCTTATGTCGATCAATACGACGCGTCTTTGTTGTTTCCGATTCCGCGTGCGGTCAAGCGTGAAGAGTTAGGCATTCTAGGTGCGCCTATTTTCTTTGGCGCAGATTTGTGGACAGCGTTTGAACTCTCTTGGCTCAATCTGAAGGGCAAACCGCAAGTAGCCATTGCGCACATCACAGTACCAGCAGATAGCACACACATCATTGAAAGTAAATCTTTCAAGCTCTACTTGAACAGTTTCAATGCCAGCCGATTTGCAGATGCGCAAGCGGTGCGTGATTGCATGCGAGAAGACTTGGATACGGCTCTGTGGCAGGGCGGCAAAATTTTTGCTCGCTGCGGTGTCAAAATAATTCTGCCTGAAGAGTTTGACAAAGAGCCTGTCCATGAATTGGACGGCCTCAATCTGGACCGCATGGACATTGAGTGCACACACTATCAACCCGCACCTGAATTGCTGAATGCGCAAAAAGATGAGGCGCCTGTGACTGAAACATTCGTGAGCCACTTGCTGAAAAGCAATTGTTTGGTGACGGGGCAACCCGATTGGGGCAGCGTTCAGATTTCATACTCTGGCGATCAAATTGATCAGGCTGGACTGCTCCAATACATTGTGAGTTTTCGAAATCACAACGAGTTTCACGAACAATGCGTGGAGCGCATTTTTATGGACATTTGGAGACGGTGCAAGCCTTTGAAGCTCACGGTTTATGCCCGCTACACCAGGCGCGGTGGCTTGGACATCAATCCTTGGCGCACCAGCCATCCTCAATCGCCGCCGCCCAATGTCCGAACGGCGCGACAATAATTGGAGGGCGCAGCAAGCGGGCCTTAGCCTAGGTTTTTAAAGCCTTTGAGTGGCGCAAGCGGCGGAAAATTGGCGGGGCGTTTTTCTTTGGCCGCCACAATGGCTTCACGGATGTGTGGGTTGCTCCAGATGGCACCTTGCAACCAGCCCATTTGTCGCAAACTGTCCTCTACACTGTGATCGCGTGCATAGTTGAGTGCTTGCTTGGTGCCCCAAATGGCCACAGGTGGTTTGTGGGCCATTTCTTTGGCGCAGGCCAAGGCCCCCGCCACCAAGGCCTCTTGTGTTTCAAACACTTGCGTCACCAAACCATGCTTCATGGCGTTCTCAGCACTCAGGCGACGGCCTGTATAGGCCAATTCTTTGACCAAACCCATGGGCAACAACTTGGGTAAACGCTGCAGGGTTCCCACGTCGGCCACCATGCCAATGTTGATTTCTTGAATGCAGAAAAAAGCGTCTTCGGTCGCATATCGAATGCAGCATGCGGTCACCATGTCGACTGCACCACCAATGCAGCCGCCTTGGATGGCGGCGATGACCGGCATTCGCAGGCTCTCGAGCAGTGTGAAAGTCGATTGCATGTCTGTGAGCGAGTCAAAGATGGCGGCACGACCTTCAGGGCTGTTGTCATCCATGGAGATGGCACTTGAAAAAGTATCCAGAGACATGCCAGCAGAGAAATGCTTGCCAGTGCTTGAGATGACGAGGGCTCGGGCCACACCAGACTCATTCAAATGGCGGAGTACCGTGTCGAGCTCGCGCCAAAAAGTGGGATGCATGGTGTTGAGCGTTTCAGGCTTGTTCAGCACCAAATGCGCCACATGGTCATTCGTCGTCAAAGAAAAGCAATTGAGTTTGTCCATCGGGGCTGGCCTCGTTGAGTGCAGGGTTAGAAGATTCTTGCAAAATGTAGCTTGCGTTCGTTTCAGGTGCTGTCCCATGTTTGACCAAAGATCCAACCCGAACACCCAATAGTCTCAGTTTGCGCGACAAATCAACGCGCTTTAAACACAGTCCCGCAAATTTTCGAATTTCTTTGGCATCCTGTGTGTAAAAGGTGAGGGTTTGATCGCGCGTCACACTTTTGAAATTGTCATAGCGCAATTTGATGCCAATGGTTTTACCGTCATAGCCCTTGCGCTTTAAATCGGCGGCCAATTGTTGGCAAAGCCGGGTGAATACTTTGCCCAATTCTGCCTTGTCACGCACAGCATGCAAGTCAGTTTCGAAGGTGGTTTCACGGCTGATGCTGACGGGTTCGCTTTCGGTGCTGATGGGGCGATCGTCACGGCCCCATGCGGCTTCGTGGAGCCACGCGCCATAAACTTTACCAAAGTGCGACTGCAGCCACTGAAGATCAGAGGTTGCCAGTTGGCCAATGGTCTCAATGCCATGCAATTTGAGTTTTTCATCGGCTTTGGGGCCGACCCCATTGATCTTGCGACAACTCAAAGGCCAGATGGCTGTTTGCAGATCTTCTTCGTGAACGATGGAAATGCCATTGGGCTTGTTGAATTCACTGGCCATTTTGGCAATCAGTTTGTTCGGTGCAACGCCCACAGAGCAGGTGAGGCCGGTGGCTTCAAAAATACATTTTTGAATCAAGCGTGCCAACACCCTACCGCCTTCACGTTGACCGCCAGGTACCTCTGTGAAATCAATGTAAACCTCGTCAACGCCGCGGTCTTCCATGAGCGGGGCAATGTCGGTGATGATGCCTTTGAAGACTTTCGAGTAATGCCTGTATTGATCGAAATCCACTGGCAACAAAATGGCTTGAGGGCAGAGTTTGGCGGCTTTCATGAGCCCCATGGCCGAGCCAATGCCAAATTGCCTGGCCGCATAGGTGGCCGTGGTGATCACGCCGCGACCGGTATAGCCCTCAATGCGCGGGAAAAAATCCAAGGGTATTTCAGACAGATTGTCGGCAGACCATTCGAAGTCTGGATGGGCTAAGCGCAAGCGCCCCAACAGGTCATCTTCTTTGCGTCTGCCACCGCCGATGACCACGGGTAGGCCTTTGAGTTGGGGGTAACGCAGCAACTCGACGGACGCATAAAAAGCGTCCATGT
>JBIKOZ010000021.1:0-10883 GCA_044357745.1 Limnohabitans sp.
GCCCAAATCGGTGAGCAACATGAAGCCCTCTGCTTGATGCCAAGCCAGCACCTCTGGCGCATTCAGGCCCGCAGTTTTCATAAGTTGCGATACCTTCACAAAAGGTTCGCAATTTTCTTTGTCCGGCGGGGCATCCATCACGATCAAGCTAGCGCCTGTTTCGGTATTCACCCTCAAATAACGCCTAAAACTGGCATCGGCAGAGGCCACTCGAAGGGTTTTTGGCAAAACACCATGGGATTGGGCCACCTCATGCAGCCAGGCATTACAGGCCAATTGGCGCTGAGGGTCTGTCCAAGTGACGATCGCTGTTAAATTTTGATCAGAATTCAAGTTCTTATTTCCGTGCAAAGGAGGGCTTTAGGGGTCAAAAGCTCTCCGCCAACAATAAGGTGCTGGGTTCATCGCTGACCGCGAGCTCTACCCCAACACTCATGGATAATCCATTCTACAAACACACGCCAACCCGAACCATCGCCCTTGAAGACCACGCCGTCATTTCAGACAAAAAAGTTTGCACATGCCATGTCATTGTGCGGCATCTTGCTTTGGCAATGGGTCAGCTTTGCCCCAATGCAAGCGCGTGCGCAAGGCCAAGCGCCAACGGCGCAGGGTTTGCGCCTGCAAAACAGTCCTCGATTTGAAGCAGCAATCTCAGACCAAGAACGCAAACAATCACCCGCGTTTGTCACGGGCCAAAAAATCAATGTCCGGCCCGACTTAGATCTGCTGATCGAGGGCAATGCCACCCTGCGCAAGCAAGGCTTAACCGTCAAAGCGGAACGAATTGAATACGATCAAGCGCTGGACATCCTGAAGGCCACTGGCGATGTTCGCATCTCCCGTCAAGGCAACCTGTTTTATGGCCCCGCCTTAAGCCTACAGGTTGACTCATTTCAGGGTAAATTTACACAAGCTCAGTATGAATTGGCCAGGGGTGGAGGTCATGGCGTCGCTTCTGAAGTTGAGTTCATTGACTCAAGACGTGCCATCATTCGCAACGCCACCTACACCACTTGCTCACGCAGGCCGGGCCCTGGTTGGTTGCCCGAGTGGGTCTTGAAAGCATCCAGCTTTCAAATCAATGAAGAAGACAACGCCATTGAAGCGAAAAATTTGCAGCTTCGTTTCCACGACGTACCGATCCTGGCAGCGCCTTCTCTGACTTTCCCGCTTGATAACAACAGAAATTCCGGCTTCTTAGCGCCGCTGATCGGTATTGATTCCGTCAGTGGTGTTGAAGTTGCTTCGCCTTATTACTGGAACATTGCTCCCCATCGAGATGCCACACTCACAAGCACCGTCATGTCAAAGCGAGGGGTGGCACTCGATTCAGAGTTCCGATATTTAGAGCCTGATCATCAAGGACAAACGCGCTTCAACGTGATGCCAAATGACAGATTGCGCGCCAGATCACGTTGGGGCTTGTCTGGTCAGCACACCGGCGAGATCGACACGGGCCATGTCGGTTTAGGGCGTGTTGGAATGAACCTCAATATCAACCGCGTCAGCGATGACAATTATTGGCGAGACTTTCCAAAGGCTGGGCTTTCGTTATCGCAGCGCTTGTTGCCTGCATCGGGCAGCCTCACCTGGTCTCAGGGAGATTTTTCCATGATGACTCAGGTGCTGCAATTCCAGACCCTGCAAGACATCAGCTCACCGATCACCCCGCCCTACAACCGGTTGCCGCAAATCATGGGGCGCTACAACAAGTTGGACTTGAATGGATTTGACTTCTCGCTCACGGCTGACACCACGCGCTTTGAGGCAGATTACAGCCAAATTCCGGGCGGCACAAGTGACCCACTGAGAAATGGTCAGCGAAGTTTTGCAGCAGCTCAGCTCAGCCACCCTTGGCACACGTCTTGGGGCTTTGTCATTCCCAAAGTGCAATTGCATGCAACGCGCTATCAATTTGACACGGCCTTCAAGGGTCATCTAGAAGCCAACCGAGTGCTGCCCACCTTCAGCCTGGATACGGGTTTGGTCTACGAGCGTGACACTGCCTTTTTCGGCCGCGGATTGAGGCAAACCTTAGAGCCTCGTGCATTTTTTGTAAAAACGCCTTACAAAGATCAAAGTGCTTTGCCCTCGTATGACAGCGGCGCTGTTGACTTCAATCTCACCACCATTTACTCAGAGAACCCTTATGTCGGACAAGATCGCATTGCTGACAATCAATTGGTCACATTAGGTGTCAATAGCCGATTTTTTGATGCAACGACCGGCGCAGAATTGGCGCGTTTTGGCTTAGCACAACGCTACCGGTTCTCTGATCAAATGGTTCGATTGCCAAATGAGTTGCCTGCAGGTTCGGGTTTCGGTGATATTTTGGTGGGCGCCGGTTTGCGCTGGGACAATCGCTGGAGCTTTGACTCAACGGTTCAGTTTGATTCCCAAACACACTATTCCACCCGAAGCACATTGACCACACGCTACAACCCAAGCCCTTATAGAGTGATCAACACAGCCTACCGCTTTGCACGCAATCAAAGCGAGCAAATTGACCTAGGCTGGCAATGGCCTTTGCGCGATTTTTCATTCTCGAAAGAAACTGACACGCTGGCAAATGGCCCCGTCATTGAACCTGGACAAGGCCTAGGCGCTGACCGTTGGTACAGCGTGGGCCGAATGAATTTCAGTATGAAAGACCGCAAATTGGTGGACACCATTTTGGGCTTTGAATACGACGCTGGCTGTTGGTTGGGCCGCGTTGTCTATGAACGCTTGCAAAACACCACCAGTACCCCCCGAAGCAGGATTCTGTTTCAACTCGAGTTTGTGGGCCTGGCCAGGGTTGGCGCCAGCCCATTAAAGACATTGCGCGACAATATCCCTCGTTACCAATATCTTCGCGAAGACTTGGCGCCCACCAGCAGATTCACAACCTATGACTAATTTATCAACTTCTCATTTAATTCAAACCGCAGCGCCATTGCAATTCCAATGGCCCGCGCTACTTAGTGAAGTGGCTCAACGTCTTTTTGCTATGGGGATTTCACTTTCATTGTTTCTGAGCATGGGCTCGTTTCAATCTGTTTCTGCGCAAACCAGCTTGAAACCACGTCCTGCAGATTTCATTGTGGCCGTCGTTAATTCTGAGCCCATTACCAACAATGAAGTCCAAGGTCTAAAAAATCGACTGGAAAAACAAGCGCCGCCAGGCGCTCGATTGCCTGACGCTAAGCAGTTGTTGCAACAAGCACTTGATCAACTGATCATTGAAAAAGCGCAGATGCAGATGGCCCGTGAAAACGGCATTCGCATTGACGATGCAGAAGTTGATCAAAGTGAGTTGACGATTGCACGGCAAAACCAATTTTCCAAAGAGGAGCTTTACAACCGTTTGGGTCAAGATGGCTTAAGCGTGATAAGTTTCAGAGAGCAACTCCGAACCCAACTCACCATCAATCGACTTCGCGAAAGAGAAGTCGAAAATCGCGCCAGGATTTCTGACGCAGAGGTTGAAAAGCAAATTCAAACTCAGCAAGCCAATAAGCTTTCAAGCCCGGTCCAAATGGATCTGAATTTGGCCATGATTTTGATTGCCGTGCCCGAAAGCAGCACCGCCATTGAGATTGCGGCGCTGCAAGCCAAAGCGCTGCAAGTTTCGCAGCGCGCCAAAAATGGTGAAAGCTTTGCATCATTGGCCTTGGCTTTTTCTCAAGCTGCCGACAAGGGTGCAAATGGTGGAGAGATGGGCCTTCGCCAAGCTGATCGTTATCCTTCGCTGTTTGTGGAGGGCATCCAAACCTTGAGTAAGGGCGGCATTACAGAACCTCTGCGTTCGGGTGCTGGATTTCACATCTTAAAAGTATTGGAAAAGAAACAAAGCGACTTGAGTGGCTTAAGCATCGCTCAAACACGCGCGCGGCATATCTTGCTTCGCGTTGGGAGCGAGCTCAGTGAGGGTACTGCTCGCAGTCGCTTGCTTGGCTACCAGCAACGCATTCAATCTGGGGTTGACTTTGCAGAATTGGCGCGGCAATTTTCTCAAGACGGTAGTGCTGCGGCAGGCGGCGACTTGGGCTGGGCCAGTCCAGGTCAATTTGTGCCCGAGTTTGAAGAGGTCATGGCCAAGCTGCGCCCCGGTCAAGTCAGCGACCCCTTGGTTTCGCGCTTTGGTGTTCACTTGATTCAAGTCATGGAGCGAAGAGAGGTTCCCATGACAGTGCGCGAGCAACGCGAGATGGTTCGCAGTCAGTTGCGCGAAAAGAAAATAGAAGAGCGCTATACAGCTTGGGTTGAAGAGCTGCGCGGCCGCGCCTATGTTGAGTTGCGCGATCCCCCGCAATGAAGCACATTGCACGCAAACGCTTTGGCCAACACTTCCTGTCTGACAGAGGGATCATTGATGCCATTGTTGATGCCATCAACCCTCAGCCTGGCCAGCCCATGGTGGAGATTGGGCCTGGTTTAGCGGCACTGACTCAGCCCTTGGTAGAACGTCTGGGCCACCTGACCGTGATTGAACTTGATCGCGATTTGGCGTTCCGACTTCGGCTTCACAAGTCCCTGACAGTGGTCGAGTCTGATGTGCTGCGAGTCGATTTCAGCGTATTGGCAGAGGGTCAAAAATTACGCGTTGTTGGGAATCTTCCCTACAACATTTCAACGCCCATTTTGTTTCATTTGCTTGAACATGTGCAGGTCATTGAAGATCAGCATTTCATGTTGCAGAAAGAAGTGATTGACCGCATGGTGGCCTCACCGTCCACCGCAGATTACGGCCGTCTCTCGGTCATGTTGCAATGGCGTTATGAAATGGAGAACGTCCTATTTGTGCCGCCTGAAAGCTTTGACCCACCCCCCCGTGTAGACAGTGCCGTGGTGAGAATGGTTCCACGCGCGAACCCCGCCGCGATCAACCCTCAACTATTGGAAAAATTAGTTCAAGTTGCTTTTAGTCAGCGTCGAAAGTTAATGCGTCACACCTTAGGCGCATGGTTGATTGAAAGAAATTTTGCAGGCAACTTTGATGTTCAGCGTCGCGCAGAAGAAGTCCCTGTTCAAGAGTTTCTGCAATTGGCGATGGCTTTAAACAGCGAGGCTGTTCCCAAATAAAAAAGGTGCATCGGGCCGAAACCCCATGCACCTTGATATCAGGTAGCGCGTTGCCGATTAGGCAGCTGCAAGCCAGTAGCCCGCGTTGAATGGACTGCTCATGCGCAAAGCCAAGGGAGACACATCGACCAACTTATCGGTTGGCATTTTTTCGCCTTCTTCCGCCATGACCTCAACACCTTCAGCATTAAGCTCTGGCATTGCATCGTTCAACTTCTCATCATCCGCTGTGGCAGCACGTGCGACAGAAAACGAATAGAAGCAGCGGAATGGAATCTTGCGATCACCCCAATAATCAGCGGTGTCACGGAAGATGTCGAGCAGTTGCTCGCGGGCTTCTTTGTCAAACTTGGCGTTGGCAGGAATTTGCTCCAAGACCACGATGAAGCCTGGTTGCGGACCCGATTTGTGCAAGGGGTCGGTCATGCTGTCGTAAAGCGCGTCAAAGTTCTTGCCAAAATGAGAAGGCAATGTGAACTGTCCCGCGATCAAGTCGAGGATGTCTTGTTTGCTTTGAGCTTTGGACAAATTGGCATACAGAAAATGATGGCCCAACTTCTGGGCTGATTCTTGTAAGCCGTCGACTCGAAATGCACGAATCGATTGGACGATGTTCGTCCTGATACCTTTCAAAGGTGTCTCTTGGTCCTGCCGAATTGGCTTGTCCATCAACGTACTCTCTCTCTAATTTTTATAACCAGCCTTTTGGGCTACTGATGGAAGAGTTGATGGGTTTGTTGGCCAAAGCAGAAAAATCAAGCGCCTTACTGCGCATGGAATGCCTGATAAAAAACCGCCACAAACCCACTAACAACCCTCAAAATACACGGGTAAACCCGTAAATTTGAAGGCACTAGTGTGCCGCAATGTCGAAATAAAAGCAAGTACTTTCCCCAATTCAGGGGATTTCCAAGTCCGTATCAGCGAACGGCGTTAGCGTCTGCAACCGTCAACGCAGTCATATTGACAATGCGTCGAACGGTGGCGCTAGGGGTCAAAATATGCACCGGTTTGGCAGCGCCCAAGAGCACCGGGCCGACCGCAATGTTGCCACCTGCGGCTGTTTTCAGCAGGTTGTAGGAAATGTTGGCGGCATCAATGTTGGGCAAAACCAGCAAGTTAGCATCGCCATGCAGGGTGCCGTTGGGCATTTGCATCTCACGCGCGTCGCCATCTAGCGCAATGTCGCCATGCATTTCGCCATCGACCTCTAGCCAAGGGGCGTTTTTCTTGAGCAGTTCGAGGGTTTGACGCATTTTGATGGCACTGGGTTCGTTAGAAGTGCCAAAGTTAGAGTGCGACAGCAATGCCGCTTTAGGGTGAACGCCAAAGCGCTTCATCTCTTGAGCGGCCATGACGGTGATTTCTGCCAACTGCTCTGCAGTTGGATCGTAGTTCACATGGGTGTCCACCAAAAAGACCTGTCGATTGGGCAGTAACAAACCATTCATACAGGCGAAGGTTTGCACACCCGCGCGCTTGCCAATCACTTGATCTATATACGGTAAGTGCGCTGAAATGGTGCCCCACGTTCCGCATATCAGGCCATCGACATCGCCCTTGTGGAGCAACATGGCGCCGATGAGGGACAAGCGGCGACGCATTTCAATCTTGGCAACCTGAACCGTGATGCCCTTGCGCTCGGTCATGCGGTGATAAGTTTGCCAGAAGTCTCGATAGCGCGTGTCTTCCTCGACATTGACCACCTCGTAATTGACGCCTTCTTTCAAGCGCAAACCAAACTTCTCAATGCGCTCTTCAATGACGGCGGGGCGACCAATCAAAGTAGGATGTGCCAAACCTTCATCCGACACAATTTGTGCGGCGCGCAAAACGCGCTCTTCTTCACCTTCACTGTAGGCCACGCGTTTTTTTACCCCCCGTTTGGCCGCTGTGTAAATGGGCTTCATGGTGGTGCCGGACGCGTACACGAAGCTTTGCAATTTCTCGCGGTAGGCTTCCATGTCTGCAATGGGGCGCGAAGCCACGCCGCTGTCGGCTGCGGCTTGGGCTACTGCGGGCGCAATCATGATCATCAAACGCGGATCAAATGGCTTGGGAATCAAGTATTCAGGGCCAAAAGCCAAGGGCTCACCCGCATACGCAGCGGCCACCACTTCACTTTGCTCTGCTTGCGCCAGCTCTGCAATGGCATACACAGCCGCAATTTCCATCTCCTGAGTGATGGTGGTTGCACCGCTATCGAGTGCGCCTCTGAAGATATAGGGGAAGCACAAAACATTGTTCACCTGATTGGGGTAATCCGAACGTCCTGTGGCCATGATGGCATCGTCGCGGACCGCTTTCACTTCTTCCGGCAATATTTCAGGGTTGGGGTTGGCCAAAGCAAAAATCAAGGGCTTGGCTGCCATTCTCTTGACCATGTCTTGCTTCAAAACACCGCCGGCTGACAAGCCTAAAAACACGTCTGCACCCTCAATTGCTTCGGCCAATGTCCGCTGTGATGTTTTTTGAGAGAACTGGATTTTGTCTTCGTCCATCAACTCGGTTCGGCCCTCATACACCAAGCCCGCCAAGTCGGTGACCCAAATGTTTTCTCGTCGAATGCCCAGTTTGACCAACAAGCCCAAACAAGCCAAGGCCGCAGCGCCCGCACCTGACGTGACCAGCTTGACCTGACTAGGGTCTTTGCCCACCACCTTCAAGCCATTCAAAATAGCAGCGCCAACGGTAATGGCGGTTCCATGCTGATCGTCGTGGAAGACGGGAATCTTCATTCTCTCGCGCAACTTGCGTTCGACATAAAAACAGTCGGGGGCTTTGATGTCTTCTAAATTGATGCCGCCGAAAGTAGGCTCTAAGGCCGCAATGATTTCAACCAACTTTTCGGGGTCTTTTTCATTGATTTCAATGTCGAATACATCAATGCCAGAAAACTTTTTAAACAAAACCGCTTTGCCCTCCATGACGGGCTTGCCCGCCAAGGGGCCAATGTCCCCCAAGCCCAGCACGGCGGTGCCATTGGTGACAACGCCCACCAAATTACCTCGGCTGGTGTATTTAAAAGCCGCGGCAGGGTCTTTGACGATTTCTTCACACGGCGCAGCAACACCCGGCGAATAAGCCAGCGCCAAATCGTGCTGGTTCACCAACTGCTTGGTTGGCGCAATTGAAATTTTTCCAGGCGTCGGGAACTCGTGATATTCAAGGGCAGCGCGGCGCAGTTGTTCGCGCCTTTCTTCTGCATGGGTGGTGGGCATGAGATGTCTCCAGTTGAGCAAGAACGGGCCGTTCACGCCATGAACGGGCTTAAGTTCTGAATGGCGCCATTTTAGACCTCAGACATAAAGGCCTTTTTTGACAATGGCGTAAGCCCTTTGACCGATAGCACCGCAGTGGGGCGTCATTCAGCCAACCTGCACGCCTCATTCGCGCATCAGCGCTTCAATCTCATCTGCATGAACCGGTACATTTCGTGAGATCAATTCACAACCCTTGGCGGTCACCACGGCATCGTCTTCAATTCGAATGCCAATGTTATGGAAGCGCTCCGGCACGCCGGGCGCTGGGCGCACATAGATGCCAGGCTCGATGGTGAGGACCATGCCAGAACGCAAAATGCGGCTAGGGCGGTCTTTGATCAACTCGCCACTCAAGGGGTCCTTGCGCTCGCTCACGGTGCCGACTTCAAAAGGCTCGACGTAACTGCCGCAATCGTGCACATCCATGCCCAACCAGTGCCCCGTACGGTGCATGTAAAACTGAAAATAACTTCGATTGGCAATCACGTCTTGCGCGTTGCCCACTTTATGGGCATCCAACAAGCCCACATCCAGCATGCCCTGAGCCAATACTTTGACAGCGGCTTCATGCGGGTCAACGAAGCGCGCGCCTTCATGCGTAACGGCAATGGCCGCCTCTTGCGATGCCAGAACCAAATCGTAAAGCTCTCGCTGTGCTGCACTGAATTTGCCATTGGCAGGAAAAGTACGGGTAATGTCGCTGGCATAACCGTCAAGCTCACAGCCAGCATCAATTAACACGAGGTCGCCACTTAAGATGGGGGCAGCGTCCGCGCGGTAATGCAACACGCAGGCATTGGCACCGCCAGCCACAATCGACCCATAAGCAGGATATTGGGAGCCGTGCTGACGAAATTCATGGAGCAACTCAGCGTCCAAGTGATACTCGCGCACATCTTGCCCAGCGCGCAACATTGCAACCGTGCGCTTCATTGCGCGAATGTGAGCACCTGCACTGATTTGCGCAGCACGGCGCATGATGTCCAACTCGTGCGCGTCTTTGACCAAGCGCATCTCGTCCAAAATACCGCACACATCACGTTGCTGCCCAGGACACAGCGCACCGTAGCGGACCCGGGCACGCACGGCATTCAAACCGGTTTCTATTCGCGAAGACAATTCCTTGTGCGTTGCAAAGGGGTACCAAACCACCGATTTGTTTTCCAATAAGGAGGGTAGTTTCGCGTCAAGCACTGCCGTCGACCAAGCCTCACTGAGCGCCAACTTGGCGGGGGCGGCTTCTGGGCCTAGGCGCACGCCGTCCCAAGTTTCACGCTCTAAATCTTTGGGCTGGCAAAACAAGGTCGATCGGCCGTCTGAGGTGATGACCAGCCAGGCATTGGGCTCTGAGAAACCTGTCAAATGGTAAAAATAACTGTCGTGCCGGTACAAGAAATCGCTGTCGCGGTTACGCTGACGCTCGGGGGCTGTTGGAATGATGGCAATGCTGTTAGGCGCCAGCGTCGCCATGTGCGCCGCCAGTTGCGCACGGCGCTTGGCATACAAGTTGGAGTCAAGTGTCATGGGGTGATACCGTGGAAAGCAGTCAACCAGTTTACAGGGCTGGCATGTTTTGATTCAATTCCCTCAAACGCTCAGGGGTGCCCACATCGGTCCATGCACCTTCGTAAAGGCTTGCACTCACCTGCCCTCGGTTCATGGCTGCGCGCAACAAGGGGGCCAATGGGGCCGCCTTGCCCTGCGGATTGCCCGACGGCATGCCCGTCCATGCAGCGTCAAAAAATTCTTTTTTATACAGCGCAATGGTGCTGAAGGTGAACAAGTTTGCAGGCTTGGGCAAATTCAGCGCCAAGCCCTGTTCGGACAAACCAAAATCGCCAGCAGGATTGTGCGCGGGGTTGGGGACCAACCACAGGTGCGCCAATTTGTCGCTGCTTGCAAAAGCTTCTTTGTGTTGCGTTGAAAATTTAAAATCAGGTGCAAAAACATCCCCTGCAACCACCCAAAAAACAGCGCTTAAGTAAGGCAAAGCTCGAACAATGCCCCCCGCAGTTTCTAAGGCATAACCAAAGTCTTTGCCTTCGTTTGAATAGCGCAGTCGTATTCGACCCACATCTGATAAATCAGGGTTCAAACCAAAGTGCGCTTCAATTTTTGAACCCAGCCACGCAATATTGATCAGTTGGTCAAGATGTCCTTCTTTGTAGAGGGCCTCCATGTGCCATTGCATCAAAGGCTTGCCTTGAACGGTGAGCAGGGGTTTAGGGGTCTCATCGGTCAAGGGCCGCATGCGCGCACCACGACCTGCAGCCAAGACCATGGCACTGGCCGTGGCGTTGGCCATGGTGCCCCCCGCTCGATTCTGCCCAGTGGGTTCTGAATTGGATTCCACGATATTCAAACGCATCCCTCTATGTTGCCACGCTGTAGGGCTGAAGCAAGCTGACGCACAGTAAAATATCTGGCTAATCCGTTAATTTCACCCGACCTTTCATTTGGAGCCCCCATGGCAATCACCCAACCCGCAGCTCAACAAATGGCCAATGCAATTCGTGCCCTGGCCATGGACGCTGTTCAACAAGCCAACTCGGG